>DASUAD010000096.1:0-4470 GCA_035763965.1 Thermoanaerobaculia bacterium
GCGGGGAATCCTCGCATCGGGCTGGGGCCAAAAGTCCAAACTCGTGGCCTCTCACCCCAACAAGCGAAAGGCTTCTTCGCTCGCTCGGGAGCTCGGCATCCGCGTCACCGGGAGCAATCGGGACGCCGCGCGCGATGCGCATGTCGTGATCTTCTCGGTCAAGCCCCAGATTCTCGAGGGCGTGCTCGCAGAGGTCCGGAGCGTCCTCCAGGAGGGCCAGCTCGTGATCTCGATCGCGGCCGGTTTTCCGACTCAACGAATCGAATCGGCACTGGAGGGCAATTTCCCGGTCGTTCGCGGAATGCCGAACGTCGCCGCCGTCGTCCGCTCGAGCGCGACCGTTCTCTGCCCCGGCCGTCACGCCCGCCCGGCGCACGTCTCCGAGGCGCGTAAGATCTTCGAGTCGATCGGGATCGTCGTCGAGCTCCCGGAGTATCAGCTCGACGCCGTGACCGGCCTCTCCGGCACGGGACCCATGTACGTCTTCCAGATCATCGAAGGTCTGAGCGACGCCGGAGTTCGCGTGGGCCTCTCCCGCGACGTGAGCACGACGCTGACGATCCAGACCGTCCTCGGAGCGGCCCGGATGGCCGAGGTCTCGAAGACGCATCCGGGGGTTCTGAAGGACCTCGTCACCTCCCCGGGCGGAACCGCGATCGCCGCTCTCCACAGCCTGGAGCGCAACCGGCTCCGCGCGATCCTCATGGACGCCGTGGAGGTCGCGACCGCGCGCTCGAAAGAGCTCGGTCAGGCGGCGTCCGCCAGGGGGTAGCCCGCGCGGGTCGGGGTCTCGTCCCGGAGGTCTGAGGGCCGGCTTCGAGCCCGACGGCCCGGGCTGCCTGAACCCGGTGAACTCGAACGGCTTATCATCCGCCTCGGTCCTTCGGGGGGCAATGATGGCCGGCAACGAGATCCGTCACGCGGACGGAAGGGTCGAGCTCGCCGACACGTCGCGCATCGAGGCGAGCCCTCTCTCCAACCCGGACCTCGCTCCCGTCCCGGTCCGGCGGCGCAACTGGACGACGTACAACTACGCCGCCCTCTGGATCAGCATGGCGCACTGCATCCCGACGTACATGCTCGCGTCGGGACTCATGGCGAGCGGCATGAACTGGAAGCAGGCCCTTTTCACGATCCTGCTCGGCAACACGATCGTGCTGATCCCGATCCTGTTGAACTCCCACCCCGGCACGAAATACGGGATCCCGTTCCCCGTCTTTGCGCGCGCGTCCTACGGCACGCTCGGATCGAACCTTCCGGCGCTCATGCGCGCGCTCGTCGCGTGCGGCTGGTTCGGCATCCAGTCGTGGATCGGGGGCGAGGCGCTGCACACGTTCTTCACGGCGATCATCCCGGGCTGGCCCAAGCTGCTCGGCCCCGGCTTCGGCGGGCACACGACCACCCACTGGCTCTCGTTCCTTCTCTTCTGGGGGTTGAACGTCTTCATCATCTATCGGGGCATGGACCTGCTGCGAAAGGTCGAAAACTGGGCGGCGCCGTTCGTCCTCGTCATGACGGCAGTCCTGCTCTGGTGGGCGATCGAGAAGGCGGACGGGCTCGGGCCGCTCCTCGCGCAGCCCGGCAAGTTCCCGACCTTCCGCGAGTTCTTCCCGGTGTTCATCCCGTCGCTGACCGCGATGATCGGCTACTGGGCGACGCTCTCGCTCAACATGCCGGATTTCACCCGGTTCGGAAAGAGCCAGCGCGAGCAGACGATCGGACAGGTCGTCGCGCTGCCGACCACGATGACGGTCTTCGCCGCGATGGGCGTGCTCATCACGAGCGCGACCGTGATCATTTACGGCCGGGCGATCTGGGATCCGGTGCAGCTCGTCGGAGAGTTCAAGGCGCCGGTCGTCGTCGCGGTCTCGATGTTCACGGCCGTGGTCGCGACGCTCGCGGTCAACATCGCGGCCAACGTCGTGTCTCCGGCGAACGACTTCGCCAACGCGTTTCCGCGGTTGATCCGCTTCAAGACCGGCGGGCTGATCACCGGGGTCATCGGGATCCTCATGCAGCCCTGGAAGCTCCTCGCGGACCCCCAGGGCTACATCTTCAAGTGGCTGCTCGGCTACTCCGGAGGGCTCGGATCGATCGCGGGAGTACTCGTCGCGGACTACTGGCTCGTGAGAAGGAAAGAGCTCGCGCTCGAGGACCTCTACCTGACCTCCGGAGCGTACCGGTACTCCGGCGGCTGGAACTGGAAGGCGGTCGCGGCGACGCTCGCCGGCTGCGCGCTCGCGTGGGGAGGTCTCGTCGTGCCGGCCCTCGCCCCTCTCTACGACTACGCCTGGTTCGTCGGGTTCCTCGCTTCGGGGCTGCTGTACTGGGCACTCTCGGCGCGCACACGTCCGGCCGTCGCCGGGGCGATGGTTCGAGCCGACTGACCTCGCGTTCCGGGGCAGCCGCCCCATAATCAGCGGCCGCGTGAGGACTCTCGCGGAGAAGCTGCGCTATCACGCCGGGTTCGCAGTCGGAGGGATCTGGTTCCTCCTCTGCTCGGCGCTCGGAATCGTCTGGCTCCTCGTTCGACCCCGTAACCGCCAGACGCTCTACGTGTACGGCCGGGTCTTCTGCCGTGGAATCGTGTGGCTCATGGGGTGGAGGATCGAGGTCGCGAACCGCGACCGCCTCGACTCGGCTCGCCCTTGCGTGTTCGTCGGAAACCATCAGAGCTTTCTCGACGTCGTGACGTTCGGCTCGATTTTCCCGAAGCGGACGGTCTCCGCGGGCAAGCGCGAGATCGGGCGGATCCCGATCTTCGGCTGGTTCTACCGGCTGTCGGGCAACCTCGTCATCGACCGCAGCGATCCACGGGGCGCCCGGGGCTCCCTCGACGAAGCCGCGCGGACGATCCGCGACGAGAACGTCTCGGTCTGGTTCATGCCCGAGGGGCATCGAAACTCCGGGCGGGAGCTGTTGCCGTTCAAGACGGGCGCCTTCCGCCTGGCGGTCGCGGCCGGAGTGCCGATCGTCCCGATCGTCGCCGAGCCGCTGGCCGTGATCGCGGACACGAAGCGCCGCCTGGCGCGGCCCGGCACTCTGCGCGTCTCGGTGCTCGACCCGATCCCGGCCGATGCGATCTCGGGCCAGGGGATCGCAGAGGTCACGGCACTCGCGCGCGCGCGGATGCAGGAAGAGCTCGATCGATTGAGGGCCACGGGCGGCTGAGTCCGGTCGGCGCCCCCGTCACCCCGCGCTCTCCACCCAACGAATGAAACCCATGGCAGACGTTTTGCTGTGGTCGACGGCGGGCATGGTTCTCTTCCTGATCCTCGCGCTCTTCGGGCTCGCGTTCGCCGCGTGGCGGCTCGTTCGCGCTCGCCGGGATCCCGACTCCTGGGAGGGAGGACTGCTCTGGCTGATGTCCTTCCTCGTGGTCGTGATCCTGCTCGCGCGAACCTGACCGCTGGAGTCAGGCGCGGCTTTCTGGTGTCTTCAGGCGAAAATGCCAAAATGCCTGCCTGACCCCTCCTACTCGAACCAGCCCGTGACGTCGAGGATGAAGTCGGTCGTGCCGGAGGGCATCCCGCAGAACACCGAGACCTGACCCGAGACGCCCAGCGGCAGGATCGCGTTGTTGGCGCGCACGATCCCGGAACGGAAGTTGATCGTGCTCGCCAGGGGCAAATCCGATCCCGTCGGATAGAGCGTCAGATGCCCCAGCGCCGTCGGATCGACGACCGTCACGTTGACCGCCACGCTCTTCGCGGTCAACGGGATCCCGCACGCCTCGAACAGCGGAAAGTTCCGCGTAGCTCCCGCCACGAGCGAAGGACCCCCCAGAAGCCCATCCGGACCACGCGTGTCCACGACGCGGCAGGGCGTCAGCGTGTAGAACCAGGCGCCCGGCGGCCCGGCCGTGGGAGTGACTGTCGGAGTCTGCGTCGGGGTCGGCGTCACGGTCGGGGTCGGGGTGGCCGTAGGACCGCCCGGCGTTGGAGTCCAAGTTGGCGTTCGAGTCGGCGTCGGCGACGCGAGCGGGGGCGTGAACGTCGGAGTCGGCGTACGCGTCGGAGTCGACGTGCGTGTCGGCGTCGGGCTCGGCGGAACGGGCGTGAACGTCGGTGTCGGCGTGCGCGTCGGCGTCGGAGTGGACGTGCGCGTCGGGGTCGGAGTCGCGCCGCCTCCCGATCCGAGCGCGAAGTTCTGCACGGTCGAGCCTCCGTTCGAGATCGAGACCGGCGCGGGTGCCGAGGACGTGTAGCCGGTCGCCGACGCAGTCGCCGTGTAGCTGCCGGGCGGGAGAAGTCGCGAGTAGGCGCCGGACGCGTTCGTCGCGGTCTCGTAGGAAGCTCCCCCGCCGTCCACGAGGACCACCCGTGCCCCCGAAATCGGCGCGAAGGTCCCCGCGTCCGTCACCGTTCCCTGCACAGTGCCGCGCGCCGGCGTGACGCACGAGGGAAACCGGAACGATCCGATCCGGGTCTGCCAGCAGCGCTCCGAGTTGCAGCCGGGGAGCGAGGCGGC
>DASUAD010000097.1:0-2151 GCA_035763965.1 Thermoanaerobaculia bacterium
TGCGGGGCAACTTCCCGCAGGCGTACTCTCACGCGGGGCTGATTCAGGCGGCGTTCGCCACTTCCCCGCGGTGGGCCGAAATCCTCTGAGGTCCGACCCCGGCCGGCGCTCGAGGAGGGTGGGGTCGCTATTTTTCGTCGAGGGGCGAAGCGTCCTCGAGGCTCCGGATCGCGTCGAAGTGGCGGTCGAGTGCGAACCAGTACATCGGCACGACGGCGAGCTCCCGGCGTTCTTCTCCCTCGCCGATCCAGGCGCGCGCGGCTTCCACTTCCGGGTTCCACTCGATGCGGATCAGCCGGCCGGCGACCGTCGCGTCTGCGGCGCCCCTCCGGCGGATCTCGCCTCGCGTGAAAGCGAGCGTCTCGCGGCCGATGGCGACGGAGAGGAACTCCTTCTTGGGGGCGTGCCGGTGGTCGGACGTCTTCACGCCCGACACGCCCTGCCACGGGGACGCGCCGTAGAGCTTCATCGAGAAGGGCACCGACGTCGGCAGCCCGAGGTCCGCGTAGCGCGACTCCGGAAAGGCGCGCCGCCAGGCGGCGGCCGTCGTGTACGCCGCCGGGATCGGGGAGAGCCGCCGCCCCGCGAGCGGCCCCGAGAGCGCCGCGCCGGTCGCGGCCGTCCAGTACGTTCCGGTCTCGCGGTCTCTGACGACCAGCGTGTCGCGCCACAGAGCTCCGGAATTCTCGAAGGTGAGCACCCGTCCGTCGACGGCCCGGTCGTACACCGCGGCGACGTGAGTGAGCGCGCAGCGCACGGCGACCCAGGAGCGCCCCCCGGCGCCGTCGTTCACGACCTCCGAGCGATCGAGCAGTCCGATCGGGTAGGCGATCCGCACTCCGTGGATCTCGAGGCCGAGGATGCGCTCGTGACTTTTCGGGGCATCGGTCTGGTCGTCCGGCGCAGCCCAGCGCGGGTTTGTCTCCGATCGAAACTGGCCCGGCTGCGCCATCTGGACGACCGGATCCCCGTCTATGACTGCGACACGCGGCTTCGTCCGGTAGCCGGAAGTGAGGCAACCCGAAGCGATCAGGGCCGCGGCGACGATCGCGCCCGCTGAAGTGACCCGGTTCAAGCGACGATCGAGACGGTCTCCGGGCTCCCGTTTTCCGCTTTCCGTTTTCCGTTTTCCGCGGCTTCCCGGACCACGCGGCGGTACTCGGCGTCGCGCTCGAACGGTTCCCGTCCGGACTCGCGGATCAAGCGCTCGAATTCGGTGCGCGTCATTCCGGATGCCGTCGTCGCGCCGGCCGCATGGGTGATCGTTTCGTCCACGACGGTTCCGACGAGGTCGTCGGCTCCGAAGAAGAGCGCCACCTGCGCGAGCTTGGTGCCGATCTGGACCCAGTACGCCTTCACGTGCGGGAAGTTGTCGAGGAGGAGACGCGAGAGCGCGATCACGCGAAGGTCGAGCTGCCCCGACGTCGCGGGCAGGTGGGCGAGGGGCGTGTTTTCGGGGTGGAAGGCCAGGGGGATCAGGCCCGTGAAACCTCCCGTCTCGTCCTGGAGGTCGCGCAGGCGGATCAGGTGATCCACTCGATCCTCGACGGTTTCGACGTGTCCGTAGAGGATCGTCGCGTTCGTGCGGATCCCCTGGAGATGGCACTCGCGCGCGACCTCGAGCCAGCGCTCGCCCGAGATCTTGTTCCTGCAGATCACGTCGCGGACCCGCCTCTCGAAGATCTCGGCTCCGCCGCCGGGACACGAATCCATCCCCGCATCCTTCAGGTCCCGGATCGTCTCCGTGACCGTCCGGCCGCCGACGTGAGCGATCCAGTCGAGCTCGACCATCGTGAACGCCTTCAGGTGCACCCCGGGGAATCGTTCCTTCAGGGCGCGCAGGAGTCCCGTGTAGTAGTCGTAGGGCCACGTCGGATGGAGGCCTCCGACGATGTGGAACTCGGTGACGGCGTCGCTGTAGCCGCGGCCCGCTTCGGCGACGCACTCCTCGATCGCGAGCTCGTAGCCTCCCGGCTCGTTGACCTTCTTCGCCCACGCGCAGAGGGCGCAGTCAACCCAGCAGAGGTTGGTCGGATTGAGATACCGGTTGACGTTGTAGAACGCGGCGTTGCCGTGCCGGGCTTCGCGCACGTGATTGGCGAGGCGGCCGAGACCCAGGAAATCCCGCGTCGTCGAAAGGTGAACGCCGTC
>DASUAD010000098.1:0-6714 GCA_035763965.1 Thermoanaerobaculia bacterium
GAGGATCTGCTCCTTGACCTCGGCGCTTACGGTGCTCCGGTAGATCTCGTCGAGGAGTTGTCGGTTCTGCTTTCCGCCGAAGACGCCGAGATAATGGATCGCCTTCTCCTGGAGCTCCGGGTGCGCGCTCCCGCGAGCGACGTCCGCGATGATCTGCCGCGCCTGCGGAGAGCCGCTCTGCGCGAGGACGAAGAGCGCCCGCTCCTTGACCTGGTCGGAGCTCTTCCCCTTGAGGATCTTCTCGAGCAGCGGCAGCGCGCGCTCCGGGTCGGTCTGCGCGAGGCTGTTGATCGCCATCAGCTTCAGCTCGTCGTCGCTCTCACCCTCCGGATTGGCCGGCCGCCCCCGACCTTCGCGGATCTCGAGCTCGAGCGCGCGGGCGTCCTTCGCCCAGGAGCTCGACGGGTACTGGCCGGGGAACGCGCGCAAGATCGCGAGCGCCTCGGCTTTGCGCCCCTCTTTGTTCAGTGAGTACGCGAGCCAGTAGGCCGCGGCGTCGGGTCGGGATCCCTTCAGGCGAATCACCTCGGTGAAGGCCGCCGAGGCGTCCTTCCAGCGCTCGTCGTCGACGGCTTTGCGCCCCTTTTTGTAGAGTTTGTCGGCCTCCGTCCCGGCGTCTTTCTTGTCGACTTCAGGGGATTCCGAGCCCGCCTCCACGCCCGACGCGGGGCGCGGCGCCGCGAAAACGACGGCGGCGGCGAGAAAGACGAAAACGAGAGATCGAAACGTCATGTCCTTTTCCTTTCCTGGGCGAGCGGGGCGGGTCTCTCGCCGCGCTCGCGGAGGTTCGATCCGATGACGCGCACCTTGAACAGCACGCCCTTCTCCTCGATCCGCTGGCGCAGCGCCGCCAGGTCTTCCGGGGAGAGGTGCGACGGACCGTGCGCCACGTCGAGCAGCAGCCTCTCGAGCTCTTCGAGGACGGGGGTGACGGCGGGATCCCCGCTGCGGGACGCCGTCTGCCTGTAGAGCCGGTTGGCGGCGATGAGGTCGTTCGCGCGCGCCTGTTCGCTCGTGACGTCGACGTCGCCGTCGCGCGGCGCGTTGACGAGCTCGATCAGAACGGCCTGGGAGCGTTCGAGATGCTCTCCGAGCGCGACGACGAGGATGCGCTCCCGGACTCCGGTGGAGAGCGGCGCGGGCTGCGGCACGCTCCAGAACCGGCCCGCGAGAAACGTCGCGACCAGGACGAGCGCCAGGACCGCGGCGAACGCGAGACGTCCCGGCGTGAGAAACGCCGGCCAGGCCGTCTCCCGTCGCTCCGGAAGATTCGGAGAGAGCCGGGCCCAGACGTCGTGGCCATACGAGGCGCCTCGCTCTGGGACGCGCTCGGCGGAGGTGACGAGCGCGATCGTCTTCTCCAGGATCGCGCGGCGGCTCCGGCAGTCCGGGCACTCCGCCAGGTGAGCGCTGACCGTGGCGTCCGGCTCCTCGCCGGCCACGAGAATCGACAGGTCTTCGTCGGATAGATGTCTCATGAGGCACCCACGAGCGGCGCGAGCTCGCGCCGCAGCTTTCGCACGGCCCGGAAGACGGTCTGCTTGACCGCGTTCGGCCGGCTCTGGAGAACCGCCGCGATCTTCTCGATCGGCATCCCCTCGAGGTGGCGCAGGACGAAGGCGGCCCTCTCGAGCGGCGAAAGGAGCCCGAGCGCGGAGGCCACGCTGCGCTCCACCTGGCCCGCGAACGCCACGCGGTCGGGCAACGGGTCGGGGGAGGGAAGGCGTTCGGCGACGTCTTCTTTCTCGTCGGGCGAGCGGAACGACGACCACGTGTGCCGGGGGCGGCGCCGAATCAGGTCGATCGCGCAGTTGACGGCGATCCGGTAGATCCACGTGCCGAAGCTCGACCGCGCGTCGAAGCGGCCGAAGTTGCGGTGCGCTTTGAGAAAGGACTCCTGGACGACGTCCTCCGCGTCTGCCTCGTTGCCGGTCATGCGGTACGCGAGCCGGAAGACCATCCGGCTGTGCTCTTCGACCAGCGCCCGGAAGGATTCGGATTCCGATCCTTCGGCGCGCAGGCTTTCGCTTGCCCCCATTCGGTTCCTAAGACGGAATCTCGGCGGGAAGGTTAGGCCGAAATCCGGTCGGAGCGCTTCCAGGGCTTCCATCACCCGTTGGACGGAGGAGCCGCGGTCGGGTTAGCCCGGCTGGCAGGAACGGCCCGGAACTAACCCCTGCGGCGGCCGAGGGCGAGGCGCAAGAGGAAGCGGCGCCAGGCGGGAAGACTTTTCGCGGTCGAATCCGCCGGATGCGGCTCGGCGCCGTTGCCCGACGGAGGCGGAATCAGCCGCTCGACGTCGAGGCGCATGGCCCGCAGCCGGTCGCGACACCCGCGACAGATCGACAGGTGGCCTTCAGCGGGCGCCGTCCGGATCTCGCCGTACTGGTAGAGGACGAGGTCGTCTTTCGAGAGATGCTTCAGGAGTCCGTGATGTCGGCCTCCTCCGCCTCGCGCTCCTTTCCGCGCATTCGAATGAAAGTACGGAGCGCGGGAGAATTTCGTCGGTCGCGGCGATGCGAAACTCTCCGCTTTTCCGGAGCGTAGGGAAAGCCGAGAATGAGCGCCGTGCCGAGAGACTCCCGAGCGCCCGCTCTGTTCGTCGCGCACGCGTCGCCGATGCTCGCGCTCGAGCGGGAGGGACACGCGCCCGCCCTTCGCGCGTTCGGGAAGCGCTTCCCGGACCCGGCGGGCGTCGCCGTCGTCTCGGCGCACTGGGAGGCGCCCCGCCCGATCCGGGTGACCGCCGCGCGGCGTCCGCCCTTGATCTACGACTTCGGCGGTTTCCCGAGGGCGCTGTACGAGATGACGTACCCGGCGCCCGGCTCGCCCGCTCTCGCCCGGGAGATCGTGGGTCTGCTCTCGGAGGCCGGAGTTCCCGCGGTGGAAGAGCCGAACCGCGGCTGGGACCACGGCGTCTGGATCCCGATGCGTCTTCTCTATCCGGAGGCGAACCTCCCGCTGGTCGAGGTCTCGCTTCCGGTTCCTCGCGACCCGGGGACTCTCGCCCGGGTCGGACAGGCCCTCGCGCCGCTTCGGGATCGCGGCGTGGTCCTCGTCGGGAGCGGCGGGATCGTTCACAACCTGCGCCTCGCGCGGCTCGACCGCAAAGAGGGCCGGGTCGACGACTGGGCCACGGCGTTCGACGACTGGGTGCGCCAGCGGGTCCAGAGGCGCGACCTCGCCGGGCTCGCGTCCTACCGGGAGCGGGCGCCTCACGCGGACCTCGCCGTCCCCGGCAGCGAGCACTTCGACCCGCTCTTCTTCGCGCTCGGCGCAGCCGGACCCGAGGACGACGTCGAGGAAGTGAACCGCGGGTTCGAATACGGAAACCTTTCGCTCGCGAGCTACGCCTTCGTCCCGCGGTCGCGATCGTGAGCAAGCTCGTCGCCTACGTGACGCAGTACGGGCTCGCGCTCGTCTTTGCGAACGTGTTGATCGAACAGATCGGGATCCCGATCCCTGCGCTGCCGACGCTTCTCGTCGCGGGATCCCTCGCCCGGTCCGGCAAGCTGTCGATCCTCGCGCTCACCGCCGCCGCGGTGGTTGCGTCGCTCGCCGCCGATACGGTCTGGTACTTCCTCGGAAGGCGTTACGGCCACCGGGTGCTGAAGACGCTCTGTCGCGTCTCTCTCTCGCCCGACTCGTGCGTGCGGCAGACGGAGGGGATATTCGAGAAGTGGGGGATGGCGTCCGTCGTGGTTGCCAAGTTCATCACCGGTTTCTCGACGGTCGCTCCACCTCTTGCCGGAGCCATGGGGGCGCAGCTTCCGGCGTTCCTCTTCTACGATGCGCTGGGAACGGTACTCTGGGCCGGCGGGGGCCTGCTTCTCGGGTTCGTCTTCCACCGCGCGATCGAGGACGTGCTCGCATTCCTCGAAGGGCTCGGCACCGGGGCCCTCTACCTTCTCGCCGCGGGGCTCGTGCTGTTCGTCCTCTTCAAGTGGTGGCAGAGGCGCCGCTTCTACAAGGCGCTCCGGATGGCGCGAATCAGCGTGGACGAGCTGAAGCGCCTACTCGAAGTTGAAGAGAGGCCGGTCATCGTCGATGTGCGGCACGAGGGGGAACGGCACCGCGACCCGCGCCGGATTCCGGGCGCGATGACGATGGGGGTCGAGGAAATCGACGCGAAGCTCCCGGGAATCCGGCCGGACGTCGAGATCGTCCTCTACTGCACCTGACCCAACGAGGCGTCGGCGGCTCGTGTGGCGCGCATGCTGATCGAGAGGGGATACAAGAGGGTTCGGCCCCTCGCCGGCGGGCTCGAGGCGTGGGTGGACGCGGGCTACGAGGTGGAGGTGTTCGAGAAGGCGTCGTAACCGTCGCTCTGGCTCGCGCCGGACCTGCTTCGCACCGGCGAGCGGCTCGGCAAACCGGCCTCGACCGAGTGCCTGATCCCTCCGCTCGCGTCCGCTCCCCGAGACTCCTCGCGAGCCGACCGGAAGCCGCCTCCTTCCTCGATCACGTCCGGAGATTCTTCGAGCCGCGGACTCGATCTAGCGTTCCCGCGCCAGCGCTGCGATCGCCGTGACGGAACGGATCAGGTCCGCGAGCGTCGCGACGTCCAACTGAGTCGATGAATCGGAGAGCGCGTGGTCCGGGTCGTCGTGCACCTCGAGGAAGAAGCCGTCGACGCACCCTGTGGCCGCCGCGGCGCGGGCGAGCACGGGCGCGTACTGCTTCAGTCCGCCGGTCTCTTTCCCGCCGCCGGGGAGCTGCAACGAGTGCGTCGCGTCGTAGACGATCGGGAATCCCAGCCGCCGCATGATCGCGAACGAGCGCATGTCCACGACGAGGTCGTGGTAGCCGAACGACGATCCGCGCTCGCAGAGCATCAGCTTCTCGTTGCCCGCGGCGCGGCACTTCTCGACGACCTTGTCCATGTCGTCGGGAGCGAGGAACTGGCCCTTCTTGATGTTCAGGGGCTTTCCGGTCTTCGCCGCGGCGGCGAGCAGATCCGTCTGCCGCGAAAGGAACGCCGGGATTTGCAGGACGTCGAGCACCCTCGCCGCTACCTCGGCCTCCTCCGGCCAGTGGACGTCGGAGAGGAGGGGAAGGCCCGTCTGCGCTTTCACCTCGGCGAGAATGTCGAGGCCTTCGACGAGCCCCGGCCCGCGAAACGAATCGCGCGAAGAGCGGTTGGCCTTGTCGTAAGACGACTTGTACACGATCTTCGCACCGGTCTCCCGCGAGATCTCGGCCAGGCGCTTTCCCATCGAGACGGCATGAGTGCGCGACTCGATGACGCACGGCCCGGCGAAGAAGAGGGGAGGCGCGCCGCCTCCGATCTCGTAGCCCGGGGCGACTGAAACTTTCCGGACCTCGCTCATGTGAAACGGCCTCGTTGCATCCAGCCAAAGATAGCAAGGGAATCAACGCGGTTCCGGCCGTCCGGGGGGCATTCCCCATTGGGTCAGATCGCTTCTCCTTGGAACGAGCGATGAAACGGAGAACTCTTGCGAGAGTGGATCGGCGAACGATCACCTTGCCGCGCGAAGTCGTCGAGGAGGCCATTGCCGTGGCACCCGCCGAGCTCCAGATCGGCTTGGACCGTCTCGTCATCGTCGCTCTCGAAGAGTTCACCCGCGGTCGCAAGGCACAGATCTTCGAAAAAGCAATGGCGAAGATGGCCGCCGATCCGGCCATCACGGCCGAATGCGCCGCGATCGCGGTCTGCCGGCGCCTGAGGTCGATCCTTCAGAGAGCCGTCGTCGTTAATTTCAGGCCGTCTCCTCGCCGCGCACCCGCACCGGAACAGCCTCGGCCTCGGCGGTCCGCTCTCTCGCGGCGCGGTGGGCTTTCGCCGCCCGGATGAAGTCGCGGAAGAGCGGGTGGCACGCGAACGGCTTCGACTTCAACTCCGGGTGGAACTGGCAGCCGAGGAACCACGGATGGTCCTCGTGCAGCTCGATGATCTCGACGAACTTCCTGTCGGGCGACATCCCGGTGAACGACAGGCCGGCTTCTTTGAGGATCGGGACGAACTCGTGGTTGACCTCGTAGCGGTGGCGGTGCCGCTCCGAGATCGTGCTTTCGCCGTACGCGCGGGCCGCGAACGAGCCCGGCGAGAGCTCGCACGGGTACTTGCCGAGCCGCATCGTCCCGCCGAGCGCCTCGACGCCGATCAGGTCCCGCAGCTTGAAGATCACCTTGTACTTCGGGGCCTCCTCGAACTCGGTCGAGTTCGCCCCTTCGAGGCCCGCCACGTGCCGCGCGTACTCGATCACCGCCGTCTGCAGGCCCAGGCAGATCCCGAAGAACGGCACCTTCTTCTCGCGCGCGTACTGGATGGCGCGCATCATGCCTTCGACGCCCCGCCGGCCGAATCCGCCGGGAACGAGCACGGCGTCGGCGCGGACGAGCGCCTCGGGGTACTGCTCGTTCTCGAGCGTCTCGGCGTCGACGTACTGGAGCTTCACGCGGATGTTGTTCGCGATGCCGCCGTGCGCGAGAGCCTCGTTCAACGACTTGTAGGAGTCGCCGTAGTCCACGTACTTTCCGACCACCGCGATCTCGACCTCGCCCGAGGGGTTCTTGATCCGGTTGACGAGGTTCTCCCACTTCGAGAGGTCACGGTCGTAGTGGGGAAGGTTGAGCAGGTCGAGGAGGATCTCGTCCAGCCCTTCCGCCGCGAACTGGAGCGGAACTTCGTAGATCGACGGGACGTCCTTCGCGGTGATCACGGCTTCGACCGGGACGTTGCAGAAGAGGGAG
>DASUAD010000099.1:0-3552 GCA_035763965.1 Thermoanaerobaculia bacterium
CATCAGGAGCTACAGCCCCTACGACAACATCGCTCCGAAGGCGTATCCGGCGATGCTCGTCAAGACCTCGTTCAACGACAGCCAGGTCATGTACTGGGAGCCGGCGAAGTACGTCGCGCGGCTGCGCGCCACGAAGACCGACTCGAATCCCCTGATCTTCAAGATCAACATGGCCGGAGGCCACGGTGGCTCGTCGGGCCGGTACGACAAGCTCCGCGAGACCGCGTTCGACTACGCGTTTCTGCTGAAACAGCTCCAGGTCTCGAGCTGACCGTCCAGCCGACAAAGGACGGATATGTGGGCTATCATAGCTATTGTGACCCACATGGGAGGCACTCCATGAAAGTCGTGCAGATGACCCTCGACGAAGAGCTCGTGGAGGCGGTCGATCGGGTTGCCAGGAAGCTCGGCACGACTCGTTCCGCTTTCACGCGGAAGGCCCTGCGCGAAGCGGTCGAGCGAGCCCGGCTGCAGGGACTCGAGCGAAAGCATCGCGACGGCTACGCTCGACGCCCCGTCCGGCGCGGAGAATTCAGCGTCTGGGAGGCGGAGCAGGCCTGGATCGAACCGTGAGGCGAGGCGAGGTCCGGTGGTACCGGTTCGGATCACCCGACAAGAGAAGGCCCGTGGTGATTCTCACCCGGGAATCCGCTCTCGAGTACCTGAACGAGGTCACGATCGCGCCCATCACCTCGACCATTCGCGACATCCCCTCGGAAGTTCTGCTTTCGCGATCCGACGGCCTTCCTCACGATTGCGCGGCAAACCTGGATCACATTCAGACAGTCAACAAGGAGAGAATCGGTGCATCGATCGCCATCTTGAGCCCCCAACGCATGAAAGAGTTGCGCGAGGCGTTGCTTTTCGCGCTCGGGTTCTAGGATCCGCGACGGCATGAGTCTCTCCCCCGGTACCCGACTCGGCCCCTACGAGATCGTCACGCCGATCGGGGCGGGCGGCATGGGCGAGGTCTACCGGGCGAGGGACCCGCGGCTGGGACGGGACGTCGCCGTCAAGGTGCTTCCGGCGTCGTTTTCCTCCGACCCGGACCGGCTGCGCCGTTTCGAACAGGAGGCGCGCGCCGCGGGACTCCTGAACCATCCCAACGTCACCGCGGTGTACGACATCGGGATGCTCGACGGCTCGCCTTACGTCGTCAGCGAGCTCCTGGAAGGCGAGACGCTTCGGGGCCGACTCGCGGGAGGGGCGCTCGCGCCCCGACGCGCCCTCGAGTACGCAATCCAGATCGCCAATGGCCTCTCGGCGGCGCACGAGAAAGGGATCGTCCACCGCGACCTGAAGCCCGAGAATCTTTTCGTCACCAAGGACGGGCGCGTCAAGATCCTCGACTTCGGGCTGGCGAAGCTGACGCAGCCGGACGGAAGCGGACCCCAGACGAACTTTCCCACGGCGGCCGCGAGCGAGGAAACGGAACCGGGCGTCGTTCTCGGCACCCTCGGATACATGTCACCCGAGCAGGTGCGGGGCAGGCCGGCCGATGCGCGCAGCGACATCTTCTCGTTCGGCGCGATTCTCTACGAGATGCTCTCCGGAAAGAGGGCGTTCCACCGCGACACTGCGGCCGACACGATGTCGGCGATCCTGCGCGAGGACCCGCCCGACCTCTCCTCGACGAACCGGCCGGTTTCGCCCGCCCTCGACCGGATCATCCATCACTGCCTCGAGAAGGACCCGGAGGCGCGCTTCCACTCTGCGCACGACCTCGCGTTCCAGCTGCAGTTTCCGGCGACTGGCGAAACCTCCGGGATCGCTGCGGCGCCCTCGCCCGAGCGGCGGATACCGCGGGCGCTCCTCGCGATCAGCGCGATCGCGCTCCTCCTCGCGGGAGCCCTGATGTGGCTCCTCATCCGCCGGCCGGCCGCCGCGCCCGCAGCGCGACCGGTCCGCTTCTCGGTGCCGATCCCGCCCGGGACGATCTATGCACCCGGCGAAGTGTCGAGAGGCGTCTCGGTCTCCCCCGACGGCACCCGCCTCGTCGTCGAAGCGATCTCCAACGGAAGACGCCGTCTCTTCCTCCGCGCGCTCGACTCCGAGAAATTCACCGAGCTCGAAGGAACTCTCGGCGCGGGCGCGCACTTCTGGTCGCCCGACAGCCGCTTCATCGCGTTCTTTGCCGACGGGAAGGTGAAGAAGGTCCCGGCCGCGGGCGGTCCGGCGGAAGAGCTCTGCCCGGCCTCGATCGACTGGGTCGGGACGTGGGGTCGCGACGGGACGATTCTCCTCTCGCAGATCCCGCCGGGCGAGCCCGGGATCTTCCGCGTCTCGGACCGGGGCGGAGAACCCGTCCGCGTCCTGGGCGTCGATCCCTCTGACCCGGTCGCGCTTCTGTGGCCCGAGTTCCTCCCGGACGGCCGGCATTTTCTCTTTCAGGCGCTCGCGCCGAACGGGAAGTCGAGAGAACTGCGGGTGGGGTCGCTCGACTCGCGAGAGGTCCGCGCGATCACGCAGCTCGCCTCCCGTTTCGAATATGCGGAGCCGGGCTACCTGATCTATGTCCGCGCCAACGCCCTCTTCGCGCAGCCCTTCGACGCCCAGAAGGCCGTTCTTTCCGGGGAGCCGACTCTGCTGGCTGAGAACGTTCACCACTTCTTCGGTCCGGGGCACGCCGCCTTCTCGGTGTCCCAGGCGGTGATCGCGTACCAGGCCGCTGAGACGCCGGTGCGCCTCGTCTGGCTCGATCGACGGGGGAAAGAGCTCAGCGTTCTGGGTCAACCCGCGGTCGTCGACTTCGTGCGGATCTCGCCGTCCGGGAACCGCATCGCCGTCGACGTCGAGGACAGCCGGTACGGGACGTCCGACCTCTGGGTCTTCGAGGCCGCGAGCGGGGCTTCCACCCGATTGACCTCGGGCCAGATCGACGAAAGCGCTCCCGTGTGGACCCCCGACGGCGGGCGGCTCGTCTTCCGGGTGGACGACAAGGGGCCGCCGGACATCGCCCAAATAGTCGTCGGGTCGCCGGGAAGCGAACGGTCGTTCCTGATCCTGCCGGGCGTCCAGCAATCCGAGGACATCTCGTCGGACGGCCGTCGCCTGATCTTCCTGCAAGACGCAGCCTTTACCGGCGACATCTGGCTGGCGTCGCTCGAGGGAGACCATCAGCCGAAGCCCTGGCTTCGCTCCCCTTTCAACGAGCGGAATCCGCGGTTTTCACCGGACGGGCGCTGGATCGCGTACGAATCGGACGAATCCGGGACTCCCGAGGTCTACGCCGCCCTGACCGACGGCGCGGGTGAGAAGAAGCGGATCTCTCCGTCGGGTGGAAGAACGCCGAGATGGAGTCGCGACGGAAAGGAGCTCTTCTATGTGGCACCGGATGACTCGATCGTGGCGGTGCCTGTTACCTCTGGCGCGAGCCTGCAGGCGGGACCGGGCGCGTCGCTCTTCCGGCTGGAAACCGGGATCCGGAACTTCGACGTCTCCCCCGACGGCAGCCGATTCCTCGTGACCACTCCGCTCGAGAAATCTCCGGAGTCGCCGATCCGCGTGATCCTCAACTGGCCGTCGGTTCTGGAGAAGACGGGGCGATAAGTC
>DASUAD010000100.1:0-4280 GCA_035763965.1 Thermoanaerobaculia bacterium
GGAGATCTTCCACCGGGCCTGCCGCCGCATCGGCGTGGAACCGGCCGAGGCTCTTCACGTCGGCGATTCCGTGGCCGAAGATTTCCAGGGCGCGCGCCGGGCGGGCCTCTCCGCGCTCCTGCTCGACCGGCTGGATCGCCACCCCGAGATCGCGGACCGGATCGTCAGCCTCGGCGAGCTGCCGGGCCGCCTCGGCTGATCGCCGAAAGTGTCGGTGACACGTCAAGTTGGCCGGGTTTTGTAGCTTCTGATCTGTCCGGGGTTTCGTTTCTGCCCGGCAGTCGCAGGGCTGTGGGAAAGTGGGAACCGCGTAGCGGGTCGCCATCTTTTCCACAGACCGGGCCCCTTCGTCTCACGCGACTTTTTCCTTTCGAGTCTTCTGGGTAGTGAGCAGAGTTCCCTTTGCCTCGTAGCGACCGAGTCGGTGAGGCCCGTAGTGGACCGTGAGGGTGCCGTCGAGGTGCCTGCAGACCAGGACCCGGCAGCGAGCCAGGCTGAAGCGGAAGGTCTGAGGCGCGATCTGGAGGCGCAGCTTGCCGAAGGCGACGGTATTGTCGTTGCCGACGACGCGCTCCTCCTGGTGGGAAAAGATCTTCTCCAGATCTGCTCCGGCACACGGGACAAAGGCCGTGCCATCCTGAGCGGGAGCAACCGAGAACTTCGAGTTGTGCTCGGGGACGTAGATCTCGCGCAGGAACCGATTTGCTTCCGGAATCGAGTCGATGGCCCGCAGCCGCAGCTCCTGCGGCAGGCGTCCCTGGAAAGTCCCGTAGAGCCTCTCGCAGCGCCCGCGCGCCTGCGGGGAGTTGGCCGGGATCAGCTCGACGCCGAGCTGCTCGAGGGCTCGCCCGACCTGCGTGCGAATGCGCCGCTGCGGGCCTCGTCCGGCCGTCTCGGTGTAGACGAAGTGGCTCGCCCGATCGCTGTAGAGCGAGCAGAAGACGCCGCGCTCTTGGACCACCGCCTTGAGCGCCGCCATCACCGAGGCCGTGCTCTCCTGCTCGGAAAGCTGCGCGTAGTAGACCTCGCTGGTGGCGTCATCCAGAACCGTAATCAGGTCCTGCCGGCCCAGCTCGGGGCCGAGCCAGGCGTGGGTACTCCCGTCGATGTGAAGCAGCATCCCCGAGAGAGGTCGCCGCTCTCGGCGCCGACGATGCTTGCCCCGCCTCTTGCGCCGCGCAACCAGCCCTGCACCCTGGAGCGCCGCCTTGACCCAGCTGTAAGACAGAGAGATCCCGTGCTCAGAGACCAGCTTCTCGTGAAAGTGGCGCACGTTGAAGTCGAAATACCGATCTCGGTAGAGATGCAGGACATGCTCAACGGTCGCCAGTGGCACCCTCTTGGGAGAAGGCCGCTGCCGTCGCCGATCCAGAAGTCCCTCGTACCCGTGCTTCTCGAGCCTCTCCCGCCACCGCCGCATGCTCCGGTCCGACATCCCCAGGATCTCTGCCGCCTGCGTCCAGAGAACCTGCCCCGACATCGCCCGCAGAATCACCTCCTGCACCTTCATCGCCCGCTCCACTGCCCCGGCCGGATAAAGCCCCATCGCCACCCCCCAGCCGATGAGACCCCATCCCAAATCCGGAGCCGTAAACCGGACAGATCACTTGCTAATCAGACCGGACACTTCACGTACTAACCACAGGGGCGGGTAGGGGCGGGTCGTCCAGAAGAACTTCACCGACTATCCTCCGGTGCGGATGCGCGAGTCGCCCGCACGGATCGAACCGTTTCCGGTGGAAAGCGACAAGCCGCCGACCGGAATGGGCGAGATTCCCGTGCCGCCCGCGATCTCCGCGATCGCGAACCCGGCGTCGGCGTTGACGGGGAAGCGAGTCCGGAAGCTACCGATTCGACTCGGCCCGGCGCAGCGCATCCCGACGGGGCGCGTCGGGTAGTCCGGCCCAGAGCACCTCGAGGAGCTCATCGGAGGGCCGAACGACGATCTCGCCGTCGTTCGCGGCTTTGAGGTCGTCGAGGAGATCGGAAATCTCTCCGCGATCCGCGCCGAAATCCTCGAGATACACCGCGAGATCGCTCTCGGCGTAGAGGTTGGCCGCCAGGAGCGGGGTCAGGCGGGCGCCCGACGAATCCCATACGAACGTGACGTGGTACTTGAACGGCTTCGGCGCCGAACCCCGCACCTGCACCTTCCAGAGACTCCCCATGACGCCCCCTTTTCCCTTTTCCCCGAGTCCGGGGTCAGACTGAAGTCAGACCCCTCCGTCATGGCAAGGAATCAATAGCGGGCCCTGCCGCCCCCTCCGAAGCCCTCGTTCTTCGGCCGCGCTTCGTTGACCGTGAGCTTGCGGCCTCCGAAATCCGTTCCGTTCAGCGCCATCGCGGCCTTCGCCGCCTGGTCATCGCTGAACTCCACGAAGCCGAATCCCTTCGACTGCCCGGAATCGCGGTCCGTGATGACCCGCGCCGAGTCCGGCGTGCCGAACCGGGCGAACAGATCGCGCAGCTGGTCTTCCGAGACGTTGTAAGCAAGATTTCCGACGTAAAGTTTCATGACCCATCCTTCTTGACCGGAATGCTCCGGATTCGCCGGTTGATATTTCTGCCGAAAAGCCACCGGCGCGGCCGTCCGGAATTCTCGTCGTGAATTTCGTTCGGGATTCGTCAGAAGAAAGGCTGGCGAAGGGCGAGCGAAGCGAGAACGGACGCAGTCTATCACAGCGCCGGCGCGAGGCCGGCGCCGTGACTCAGTGCGGGGATTCGCCCCCGGGAAGGTCCTCCGCCGCCTCCGTCGTCCCGAACAGCAGGCGGCCCTCCTCGAACGACGTGTCCCGCAGCGTGACCGCGAGCGCTTCGCCGAGCGTCTCGACCGGGTGCACCTCGATCTTCGAGCGAACGTCCTCGGTCAGGTCCTCGAGGTCCGGCTCGTTGGCCTTCGGGATCACGACCGTCGTGATTCCCGCGCGCACCGCGCCCAGGATCTTCTCCTTCAGACCTCCGATCGGCAGGACGCGCCCGGAGAGCGTGATCTCCCCGGTCATCGCGACGTCGTTGCGCACCGGGCGCTTCGACAGCGCGGAGACGAGCGCCGCCGCGATCGCGACGCCCGCCGACGGTCCTTCTTTCGGGATCGCGCCTGCCGGCACGTGCACGTGGACGTCGCGGACGAACTCGTCCTCCTCGATGCCGAGCCATCCCGCGTGCGAGCGTGCGAACGACCAGGCGGCGCGCGCCGACTCCTTCATGACGTCGCCCAGCTGCCCGGTCAGGATCAGCTCTCCCTTGCCGCGCATGAGCGAGGCTTCGACGAACATGATGTCGCCGCCGGCGGGTGTGTAGTACATCCCGGTCGCGATCCCGATCTGGTCCTCGCGGGCCATCTTCTCGGGATGGACCCGCGGCCGGCCGAGCAGCCCGCGGATCTCGTCCTGGCGGACGGTCAGACGGTCGACCTCGCCCGCCGCCACGCGGCGCGCGACCTTGCGCGCGAGCCGTCCGAGCTCCCGCTCGAGCTGGCGGACGCCGGACTCACGCGTGTAGCTCGCAATGACTTCGAGAATCGCGGTGTCGTCGATCTCGAGCTGTTCCGGGCGCAGCCCGTTCTCCTCGAGCTGACGCGGTGCGAGGTAGTTCTTCGCGATCTGGAGCTTTTCCTCCTCGGTGTAGCCGGCGAAGTTGACGGTCTCCATCCGGTCGATCAGCGGAGCCGGGATGTTCTGGATGAAGTTCGCCGTCGCGATGAAGAGGACCTCCGACAGATCGAACGGCACGCCCAGGTAATGGTCGGTAAACGAGTCGTTCTGCGCGGGGTCGAGCACCTCGAGCAGCGCCGATGCCGGGTCGCCCTGGAAGGAGACGCCGAGCTTGTCGACCTCGTCGAGGAGGAACACCGGGTTCTTCGTGCCCGCCTGCTTCATCCCCTGGATGATCCGGCCCGGCATCGCGCCGATGTAGGTGCGCCGGTGCCCCCGGACGTCGGCTTCGTCGCGGGCTCCGCCGAGCGAGATGCGGACGTACCTGCGCCCCATCGCGCGGGCGATCGACTTGGCGATCGACGTCTTGCCGACTCCCGGCGGTCCGGCAAAGAGCAGGATCCGGCCGCGCGCCCGGGCAGACTTGCGAAGCGCGTCCTTCGGCGCGCCCGGCGAAGGCTGCGGCTCCGTTTCGGCGGCCGCTTCCGTTTCCTTCTCCTTCTCGGTCTCCTGTGTGAGCTGACGAACCGCGAGGAACTCGAGGATCCGGTCCTTGACGTCCTTCAGCCCGTAGTGGTCTTCGTCGAGGATCCGCGCCGCCTCCTGGACGTCGAGGTGCTCCTCGCT
>DASUAD010000101.1:0-7352 GCA_035763965.1 Thermoanaerobaculia bacterium
GCGAGCCGGCGAGGGGCTCGTCGGGAACCGTTCGCGTCGTCCGGTTCGGCCCCGAAGACTTCGAGCTCGCAACCGAAACCCCTCTGCCATCTCTCCTCGTCTCCTCCCAGAAGCGCTTCCCGCCGTACTGGCGGCTTTTCCTCGACGGTGCCCCGGCCGACGGATTCGCGGCAAACGGCCTCTTCCTGGGGCTGGAGCTGCCGGCCGGCCGGCACCGGGTCGAGGGGCGGTTCCGGATCCCGGCGCCGGAGCTCGCGATCTCCGGGCTCGGCCTGATTGGTCTTGCCGCCGTCCTCCGGAAAGCGGTTAGCTAGCCGCCGCTCCATGAAGCTCGTCGTCCAGATTCCGGCTTTCAACGAGGAGGAGATGCTGCCGCGGGCGATTGCCTCGATCCCGCGACGGGTGCCGGGATTCTCGGACGTCCGCGTGCTCGTCGTGGACGACGGCTCGGCCGACCGCACCGAGGCCGTCGCCCGGGAGAGCGGAGCGGATCGTGTCGTGCGCCTGCCGGCCCACCGCGGGCTCGCCGCCGCGTTCTCGGCCGGTCTCGAGGAGGCGCTCGCGATGGGCGCGGACGTCATCGTGAACTTCGACGCGGATCTCCAGTACGACGCGGCGGACATCCCCGCGCTCGTCGCGCCGATTCTCGAGGGCAAAGCCGATCTCGTCCTCGGCGATCGCGGACCGGGAACGCTCGAACACTTCTCGCCCGGAAAGCGTCTGCTCCAGCGGATCGGGAGCTGGGTCGTGCGCCAGGCGTCGGGCCTCGAGGTCGCCGACGCGGCATCGGGATTCCGGGCTCTCTCACGCGAGGCGGCCCGGCGCGTGAACGTCTTCTCCCGCATGACCTACACGCTCGAGACACTCATCCAGGCGGGCTCGAAGGACCTCCGGGTCACCTCGGTGCCCGTTCGTGCCCGGCCACCCTCCCGGCATTCGCGCCTCTTCTCCTCGGTCGGGAAGTACGTGCTCGTCCAGGGCGCGAACGTTCTGAGGATCACGGCGCTCTACAAGCCGCTCAAGATCTTCTCGGCCGCGGCGGCGGTTTTCCTGCTCGCCGGGATCGCGCTCGGGATCCGCTTCCTCGTGTACTACTTCTTCGGCGCGAACCCGGGCGGGCACGTCCAGTCTCTGATCCTCGCCGCGGTGCTGATCGTCGTCGGGGCGCAGACGTTTCTGATTGCTCTGTTGGCCGATCTGGTGGCCATCAACCGCACGCTACTGGAGGAACTGAAACTTCGAGGAACCGGGCCGGAAGACGGGAGACGGAAGACGGAAGACGAAGAGCCGACGACATAAGTTCGTCTACCGTCTACCGTCTCCCGATCTTCAGGTCCAACCGCCCGGCTTCCGATCGAGGACCGGCGCGCCTTCCAGCAGCGTCAGGATCGCCTTCGTGTTCTCGGCGATGCCGTAAAGGATCCGGTTCTCCGCGCGCGTGTAGCCCATCGCGATCGCTTTTTCGAACTGCTGGAGGAGGGGGTCGAAGTACCCGCCGATGTTCGCGATCACGACCGGTTTGCCGTGAATCCCGAGCTGCTTCCACGTCACCATCTCGAGGAGCTCCTCGAGCGTCCCGAATCCCCCTGGAAACGCGACGAAGGCGTCGCCCAGGTCGAACATGGCCTGCTCGCGGTCGTGCATGGTGTCGACGACCCGTAGCTCCGTCAGGCCCTGATGGGCGGCTTCACGGCCGACGAGGGCCTTCGGGATCGCTCCGATGACTTTCCCGCCCGACGCGAGGACTTCGTCGGCGAGCACACCCATGAGGCCGAGCGACGAGCCGCCGTAGACGAGAGTGATTCCACGCTTCGCGAGCTCGCGGCCGAACGAACGGATTTCGGCTTCGACGGCGGGGTCCCGCGTCGCGCTCGTGCCGCAGTAGACGACGATCCGGTGCAGCTCCATGGCCGCGATCTTATCCGGCGCTGCGACTGCCGGGCGCGTCGAGCGGAACGCCCTGCGCGCAGAGCGGACAGTCCCCGGCGCGCCACGAGGGGACCGGGAGCCGGAGAACCGATCGCGCGGGCGCGGAGAACGCGTCCGGCGGTGCTCCCCGGTCGACGAGCGAGCCCACCGCGACGACCCGACCCCCCGCCGCCTCGACCGTCTGACAGACCTCGCGCGTGGAGCCCCCCGTCGTGAACACGTCTTCGACGACGGCGACCGCCTCCCCCGGCTCGATCGAAAAGCCGCGCCGGAGGGCGAACGCCCCGTCCTTTCGCTCGGCGAAGAGCGCGCGGACGCCGAGAGCCCGCGCGACCTCATGCCCGATGATCAGGCCCCCCAGCGCGGGCGACACGACCGCCCGGGGAGAGAACTCCGCCAGCTTCGACGCGAGCTCGCGGCCCGCCTGCTCGGCCCGGTCGGGCCACATGAGGAGCCGGGCGCACTGGAGGTAGCGGTCGCTGTGGAGACCCGAGGACAGGCGGAAGTGGCCCTTCAGGAAAGCGCCGGTCTCCTCGAAGTCAGCGAGAGTCAGCACGCACCCAGATTACCGGACTCCGGGCCGTTTTCCGTTTCCCGTTTTCCGTTTCCCGGCTACTGGTCTCTCGTGATCTTGTGGTGCTCGATCTTCTTGTATAGGTTCGAGCGCGGCGTCTGGATCACTTCCGCGGTGCGGCTGATGTTCCAACCGTTCTCACGCAGCTTCGCCATCAGGAACTGCCGCTCGGCGAACTCCTTGAACTCGGAGAGCGTCGTCATCGCGAGCCCGCGCTCCGAGATCTCCGACGGGGAAACCCGTGCCTCGGGAGGCAGGTCCCGCGCCTCGATCGGGTCGGCGTCGGTCATGATCAGCACGCGCTCGACGAGGTTGCGGAGCTCGCGGACGTTGCCCGGCCAGGAGCGGGCCTTGAGCAACGCGAGGGCCGAGGGAGCGAACCTCCGCGGCCGGCGGTGATCCCGCTCGACGAACCGGCGCGTGAAGTGCTCGACGAGCTCCGGGATGTCCTCGGCGCGTTCGCGCAGCGGCGGGGTGCGGATCGGGACGACGTTCAGTCGGAAGAAAAGATCCTCGCGGAAGCGGCCGTCGCGGATCGCTTCGGCGAGGTCCCGGTTGGTCGCCGCGATGACCCGCACGTTCACCTGGCGGACCCGGGCGGCGCCGACGGGCTCGACCTCTCCCGCCTCGAGGACCCGCAGGACTTTCGCCTGGGTACGTGCCGACATGTCGCCGACCTCGTCCAAGAAAATCGTGCCGCTGTCGGCCTCGACGAACTTCCCGGTCTGGCGGCGCACCGCGCCGGTGAACGAGCCCTTCTCGTGGCCGAAGAGCTCGGACTCGATCAACTCCTCCGGGATTGCGGCGCAGTTGACCTGGATGAAGGGCCCGCTCGCGACACGGGAGGAGTTGTGGATCTCCCGTGCGACGAGCTCCTTGCCGCTGCCGCTCTCCCCCATGATCAGGACCGTCGCTCCGGTCGGGGCGGCGCGCGCGATTTCCTGGCGAAGACGCTGCATCGGAGCGCTCTTGCCGACGATCACGGACTCCTCTTCGAGCGCCATACGCAGACGCTCGTTTTCGGCGGCGAGGCGGTTGCGCGAGAGAGCGTTCTTCAGCGACACGAGGATGCGCTCGCGCTGCGGCGGCTTCTCCAGGAAGTCGACCGCCCCGCGCCGCGTCGACTCGACCGCGGTCGCGATGTCCCCGTGGCCCGAGATCATCAGCACGGGCGGCGCCGCCTCGCGCTCCACGATCCGATCGAGGACCTCGAGCCCATCCATGCCGGGCATTTTGATGTCCAGGAGAACCGCGTCGACGGGCGCCGAGTCGAGGTCCGAGAGCGCGGTCTTGCCGTCCGGCGAGGTCGCGACCTCGTACCCTTCGTACTCGAGGATCATCCGCAGGGTGTCGCGGATGCCGGCGTCGTCGTCGACGACGAGGATCTTCTGGCTCATTCCCCTCTCCGCAGGTGTAAATGCCGCGCGGAGCGCGTCTCTTCCCGAGGACGGCGGCCGGTCGGCCGAAAAATGAAAAGCCCGCCCTTGCCGGGCGGGCGTGGAGAGTTGGCGGAAGGGGACAGATTTGAAATCTGTCCCCGCGACGGACTTACTGCTCGATCTTCACGAGGGCGAAGAACGAGACCCCGGCGCCGGACCGGGCCGGCCGGAGGATGTAGAGCTTCAGGTAGTCTCCCTTGCGGGCGCCGGTCACGATCTTCCCGAACTCGTCGGTCGACGTGATCCGCCGGCCGTTGACCTCGGTGATGATGTCCCCTTCCCGGATTCCCGCGTCGGCGGCTGGAGAGACCTCCTTCACGTGGACGACCAGGAGGCCGTTGGCGTTCGACCCCACGCCCTGCATCTGACGGACCTGCGGGGTCAGCTCCGTGACCGAGATCCCGATCCGCTCGCGCGAATCCTGAGAGGCCGCTTTTCCGTCGTCCTCCTGTTCGCTCGAGCTCGCGACATCGCGCTCGGCCAGGGTCGCGGTCAGAGTCATGTCGCGGCCGTCCCGGATGATCCCCAGGCGGACCTTGCTTCCCGGCGCCTTGCCCGAGACGTAGCCGATCAGGTCGCGCGTGTCCTTGACCGGCACGTCGTCGACGCGCACGATCGCGTCGCCCGGCTTCACCCCGGCGCGGTCGGCCGGCTTCCCGGGCTCGACCGACTGCACGAAGGCGCCGTCCTGGGTCTTCAGCTGGAACGCCGCGGCCTTGTCGCTGTCGATGTTCTCGATGTTGATCCCGAGGAAGCCGCGGATGACCTTGCCTTTCTCACGCAGCTGCGGGAGGACGTTCTTCAGTGTGTTGACCGGGACCGCGAATCCGATGTTCTGCGCCGGCCGGAACATCGCCGTGTTGATTCCGACGACCTCTCCGCTGACGTTGATGAGCGGTCCTCCGGAGTTGCCGAAGTTGATCGCGGCATCGGTCTGGATGAAGTTCTCGAAGGAGCGGGTCGCCTGGTCCGCCGTCAGGCCGAATCGTCCCTTGGCCGAGACGACGCCGACGGTGACCGTCTTGTCGAAGTTGAGCGGGTCTCCGATCGCCATGACCCACTCCCCGACCCGCACCCGATCCGAATCGCCGAGCGGCAGGGGGTTCAGACGCTGCTTGGTGTCGATCTTGAGCAGGGCCAGGTCCGTCGCCGGATCGCGTCCGACGATCCGGGCCGTCAGACGTTCGCGGTTGGACAGCCGGACTTCGACTTTGTCGGCATTCTCGACGACGTGGTAGTTCGTCACGACGTAGCCGTCATCCGAGATGATGAAACCCGTCCCGCCCTGCTGTTCCTTGTGCTCCTCGTCGTCGTTCTGATCGCGGCGACGCTGCTGCGGTCCGAAGAAGAACTCGAACGGGTCTCCCTGGCCGCCGCCGAAGGGGTTCCGGCGCATCGAGGAACCCTTGACGATCTCCGTCGAGGTGATCGAGACCACCGATGCCATCGTCTCGTCGGCGATGTCGGCGAACGAAGGGATCATCATCGAAGCGGGGCGGGCCCGGCCGGACGTTTCGCGCTGCGCCTCCGAGCGGGGCGTGACGTTGACCGAGCTCGCGACGACCATTCCGAAGATGACGGCCGCCGCAATCAGGGCCGAAAACGAAAGCGCTCTCTTCGTGGATTTCTCCATGACTCTTTTCTGCTCCTATGCCCGCTTGCCTGCGGCGGGAGTGACTCGGTTCACTGTCTCCAGATTACGTTCAAATCTCAAAGCTTCAAGCACCGGCGGAGTCCCGGAAATAGCCAGAGACTGCCGGGCAAGGACTTAACGCTCCGAGCGAGCCGCGAAATTCCTCGGCGGCAGGCCGCGGTTCGCGTGCTCCACGAGGATGCAACGGTCCATCGCCACGGGGATGCCGGCAGCCTCCAGCCGCCGCGCCGCGCCCGCGTCGACGACCCCCTGCTGCATGAAGAAGAAGCCCGCGCCCCGCGCGATCGCGGCGTCCGCGATCGGGCCGACCTGATCGGAACGTCGAAAGACGTCGACGATGTCGATCCAGACCTCTGCCGGGATCTCCGCAAGAGAGCCGTAGCACCTCTCCCCCAGGATCGTCCGGTGCCCCGGGTTGACCGGTATGACTCGATAGCCCTGCCCCATCAGGTATCGCGCGATCGCGTTGGACGGCCGGTCCGGATTCGGCGAGCAGCCCACAACGGCGATCGTCCTCGCGGTCTCCAGGGCGGTCCCGATTTCTCCCGGATCGTTCACTTCGTGCCCTCGGGCCGCCCTTCCTTCTCGGGACGAAGGTTATAGAAAAAGGTTACGGTCACTCCTTCCCGCGCGGAGCCGAGGTCGGCCGGCAGCGGACGGAACGGCGAGGACTTCAGGATCGCCTGGAGCGCGGCGAAATCGAACGGCGGTATTCCGGAGCCCCGGATGATCTTGGCGTCGGCGACGTGCCCGTCGGCCAGGATGAAGAATCGAATCGTGAGCTTGCCCTTCCACCCGAGACGGGCGAGCTCCGGGATCTCCCAGTGGAGCTTGATCCGTCGCACCATCTCTTCGGCATAGGGGCCCCAGTCGTACCACGTCGTGTCGAAGGAGAGGGGGCCGGAGTCGACGAAGCCCCCCTCCGGATTGGGGAAGCCCCCGCCCTGCTGACCCGCGCCCGCCGCCGATTCGCGGGCCGCCTGGCGGATCGCCTGGTCGAGGCTCGAGAGCCGCCCGCCCGTCGCTCCGGCGCGCGACTCCGAGCCCGCCACCACGGGAGACTCGGACTTGCCGCCGCTCGGGCCGAATATCGTGGGCGCCCGATTCGCGGACTCGTTCGCTCCCGAGTCTCCCCGCCGCGGAAGCGGCGCCTCGCGCAGCTGCGCGGTCTCGGGGACCGTCTCGCGACCCCGGCGGCCGGGCGCTAAGCCCTCGATCCCGGGGCGCGGCTCGAAAAAAGGGGTCGAGGATTTCGGCCGCGATCGGTCGCCTCCCCCCGCGCGCCGGTCCGCGTCGGAGAAATCGGAGCGCCGCGGGTTCTCGCGCGCGGGACCCGGCGCCGACCGGAACACGATCGGAATCTTCTCCTCGTTCGTCTCTTTCGGGATCAGCCCGCCGAGGAGTCCGCGCTCGGGGTGGGAGGGCCCCGCGCTCGGGGGAGCCAGGATGATCGCGAGGAGGAGGAGGACGTGTGCGACGACAGAGATCAGAACCGCTCTTTCGAGCGGAAACGGCTTCTGACCCCTTTCGACGATTTCGAACACGTGATCGGGCTTTCGCCCAACTAGCTTTAACACGCTGGCGTCTGCCCCGATTCTCTCTTTCGGTCGAGCCCGCCCCGGAGCCAGGGGCTCAAGCGGTTGCGGGAGGGACGTTCTTCTGATAAACAGAGACGGCTCTCGATGAAATGGAGGCGGGCGCAGGCCCGCTTTTTTGTTCCCTGAGAGCCGGAGAAATGGAGCCGCTACGAGCCGAG
>DASUAD010000102.1:0-6234 GCA_035763965.1 Thermoanaerobaculia bacterium
GCGAGATCTCCTTCGCCGCGGTCGTACAGGTCGTTCGATTCGAAGTGCGCCGGAGCGACCGGGCTCGCGCCCGCCTCTTCCAGCCGCCTCCGAACCGAGTCCAGGTCCTCCGCCGGAAGCTTGACCTCGACCTCGAGCCGACGTCCGGTCTCCGTGGCGGTCACGCGAGCAGCCGCCGCGCGATCTCCTGCGCCCGCTTGCCGTCCACACGTCCGCGGTGCGCCGACATGAGCTCTTTCATCACGAGGCCGGCGTCGCGTTGCGAGGAGAAGCCCTTCTCCCGGATGATGCGGCCGATCTCGGCCTCGACCTCGGCGTCAGTCATGGAGGCCGGCAGATAAGCCTCGAGGATCGCGAGCTCCTCGGTCTCCCCCCGCGCCAGATCCTCGCGCCCGCCACGCGTGTACTGGTCGATCGACTCGCGTCTCTGCTTGACGGCCCGGCGGATGACCGCCTGGGCCTCCTCGTCCGTCAGGTCCCGGCCGGCGCTGATCTTCTCGTTTTGCAGCGCGGAGAGGAGGAGACGGAGCGTCGCGACCCTGCGCTTTTCGCCCCCTTTGAGCGCCGACTTCAGGTCGCTCTCGATCCTGCCTCGCATCCGGAAAAGGCTACCACCGGGCCGCCGAGCCTCAGGGAAGTGTGAGAGTCACACTCAACTTTACGCGTCCAATGTAGCCTTCCGGCGTGGAGCGATTTCTGATCGGCACCGCGGGGCACATCGATCACGGCAAGACCGCGCTGGTGCGTGCATTGACCGGGATCGACACCGACCGGTTGCCGGAGGAAAAGCGGCGCGGCATCACGATCGATCTCGGATTCGCACACGCCGAGTGGGAGGACGTGCGCGTCTCGTTCGTGGACGTCCCGGGGCACGAGCGTTTCGTCCGCAACATGCTCGCGGGCGTCGGAGGGATCGATGCCGTCCTCCTCGTCGTCTCCGCGGACGAGTCCGTGATGCCGCAGACGCGAGAGCACTTCGAAATCGTCCGGCTGCTCGGAATCCGCCGCGGCCTCGTCGCGGTCACCAAGGTCGATCGAGTCGCCCGTGAGCTCGTCGCGGTGACGGTCTCCGACGTACACGAGATGCTCGCCGGCACGTCGCTCGCCGGCGCAGAGGTGCTGCCGGTTTCCGCCCGCACGGGAGAGGGCGTCGCGGAACTGAAGCGCGCGATCGTCCGCCTGGCCGGCGCCGGAGACGCGGCGGCCCGCGCGACCCGCGTCGTCCGGCTGCCGATCGATCGTGCGTTCTCCGTTCCCGGATTCGGGCCGGTCGTCACCGGTAGCCTCGTGTCCGGAACGATTTCCCGTGAGCAGAAGCTCGAGCTCCTTCCCGGACATCAGAGCGTCCGGGTGCGGCGCGTGGAGGTCCACGGCCGCGAACGCGCGGAAGCCCGGGCGGGGGAGCGAACGAGCCTCAACATCGCGGGCGCCGACCTCTCCGACCTCGAACGCGGCCTCGTGCTCGCGACGCCGCGCGCGTTCGCACCGAGCTCCCTTCTCACCGTGCGCGTCGAGCTCCTGCCGTCGGCGCCCGCAGTCGAGAGCGGCGACAGTGTCTCGTTTCACCACTTCTCGGCGGATGCGCGGGCGCTCGTGCGCGTGCTCGTCGGGAAACGAATCGATCCGGGAGGGCTCGGTCATGCACAGCTGCGCGTTTCCCGACCGATCGCGGCGGCGCCCGGAGATCGGTTCGTGATCCGCCGGATATCTCCGGTGACGACGATCGGCGGCGGCGTCGTGCTCGATCCGCTCGCGCCGCGATGGTCGGCGCGGCCGCCGGTGAAGGTGGCGCAGATGCTGCGGCGGCTCGAGACCGGGGCTCTTCGCGATCGGCTCGAGCTCTGGATCGAGCTCGCTCAGGAGGCCGGAGTCGACGAGGAGAGCCTCGCGACCCGCGGCGGCGTATCGACGGAGGAGGTCCGCGAAGCACTTTCGGAGCCGCTCGCAAAAGGAACCATCCGGGCTCTGCGCCGCTCACCCGATCGCTATGTAACGGATGAAGCACTCGCCCGGCTCGCGGAACGCGCGCGCTCCGAGATCGCCGCGTACGTGGAGTCGGAGAGCGGCGCGGTCGGGATGCCGCGGCGCACACTGCTCGCGCGCCTCATCCCGGGATCCGATCCTCGCTGGGCGGAAGCGGTCGAGACCGCCCTCGCCGAACGCGGGGCGTTCGTCACGGTCGGAGAGGAGGCGCGTGTGCCGGGCCGCGACGATCTCGTCGGAGGCGAGCGCGAGCTCTCCGAGCGGATCGCCCGGGTCTTCCGGGACCGGGGGCTCGACCCTCCCTCTCCGAGTGAGGTCGCCGAAGCCGTTCGCCATCGCCCGAAGGTGGTCGACGGACTCATCGGTTACCTCGTCAAGCGTGGCTCGCTCCTCCGCCTGCCCGGGGGCTGGCTCATCGCGCGCGAAGCCGTCAACGACGTCGTGACGCGCCTGCGGGCGTCCGGCCGGCGCACCTTCGAGGTCGGGGAGTTCAAAGAGATGTTCGGGCTGACCCGCCGGCTGGCGATTCCCCTGCTCGAATACCTCGACGCCGAGAAGATCACCCGGCGCGTCGGAGACCGGCGCGAGCTGCTCTCATAGCCGGGAAACGGGAAACGGGAAACGGAACCGGAGTGCGCGAACAGCAATACAACTGACGGCGATGTGGTAAACCGCCCCCCGTGTCGCTGACCTCCCGGATCCTCCTGGATCGCTACGAAGTTCTCGCCCCGCTCGGCGCCGGAGGAATGGGAGAGGTTTACCGCGCCCGCGACCTGCGCCTCGGCCGCGAGGTCGCGGTCAAAGTTCTCCCCGAGCACCTCTCCGGCGACGCCGAAGCGCTCGTCCGCTTCGAACGGGAGGCGAGGGCGGTCGCAGCGCTCTCCCATCCGAACCTGCTCGCGATCTACGACTTCGGGATGGACGGCGCCGTTTCCTTCGCCGTCACGGAGCTCCTGCACGGTGAAACGCTGCGCGCCGCGCTCGCCGCGGGAGCGCTGTCCTGGCGCCGGGCGGCCGATGTCGGCGCCTCACTGGCGGAAGGTCTCGCGGCGGCGCACTCGCGCGGCATCGTTCACCGGGACCTGAAGCCCGACAACATCTTCCTGACCTCGGAGGGCCGCGTCAAAATCCTCGATTTCGGCCTCGCGCGCTGGGTTCGCAACGAAGCCGGAGAAGACCAGGCGTCCGCGCCGACGACTCCGGATCCGACGCGGCCCGGGACCGTGCTCGGCACCGTCGGCTACATGTCTCCCGAGCAGGTCCGCGGGGAGACGACGACGGCAGCGAGCGACGTGTTCGCGTTCGGATGCGTCCTGCACGAAATGCTCACCGGCCAGCGGGCGTTTCCCGGCGCGACCCCGTTCGAACGGATGGCGGCGATCCTGCGGGACGAGCCGCCCCCGCCGTCGCAACTCGCATCCGACGTTCCGGCGGAGATAGACCGCATCGTGGCACGCTGCCTCGAGAAGGGCGCCTCGCGGCGACCCGCCTCGGCGGCGGAGCTCGCCACCGCACTCCGAAGCCTCGTGTCCGCCGGTGCTTCGGTTCCGACGGCCGTCATCCTGAGCGGCACGCGGCCAGCCGCGAAACGGACTTCCCGCGGAAAATCCCTCGCGGTCCTGCCGTTCGTCAATCCGGCGTCGGATCCCGAAATGGAGTACCTGACCGAGGGAATCACGGAAAGCCTCATCAACGGCCTGTCGCAGCTGCGAAAGCTCCGGGTGATGGCGCGCAGCACGATGTTCCGTTACCGCGGAGACGCGGACCCGCAGCAGGTCGGCCGCGAGCTCGGCGTCGGCACGGTGCTCTCCGGACGAGTCACTTCCCGGGGCGCCACGCTTTCGATCAGCGTGGAGCTGGTGGACGCCTCGAACGGGTGGCGGCTCTGGGGCGCCCGATACGATCGTCCGATCGGAGACCTTCTCTCGGTGCAGGAAGAGATTGCCCGCGAGATCACGTCGAACCTGAAGTTGACGCTCGACCCGGACCAGAAGAAACGGCTGGCCAAGCGCTACGATGCGAACCGCGAGGCGTATCCGCTCTACTTGAAGGGGCGCTATCACTGGAACAAGGGCACGGTGCCCGGCTTCCAGAAAGCGCTCGAGCTCTTCGAGAAGGCGATCGAAAAGGATCCGACGTATGCGCTCGCGTGGGCCGGCGTGTCGGACTGCTACGCCATGCTGGGAATGGATCGCTACGCCGCGATGCCGCCGCGGGAGGCGTACCCGAAAGCGGAGGCCGCGGCGCGCAAGGCGCTCGAGATCGACGATAGTCTCGCGGAAGGACACACGTCGCTCGGCTACGCGCTGCTCGTCTCGTGGGAGTGGGCCGACGCGGAAGCGGAGTTCCGTCGCGCCATCCTGCTGAACCCGGACTACGCTCTCGCGCACCACTTCTACGGGTTCCTCCTCGGGGCGCGCGGGCGTTCCGAGGAATCTCTCGCCGAGTTCCGGCAGGCGCTCGAGATCGATCCGTTGTCGCTGATCATCAACGCCGACTACGCCTGGGCCTTCTACTGCGCTCACCGCTACGACGAGGCGATCGAGCAGATCACGAAGACGATCGACATGGACGCGCGTTTCCCGCAGAGCTACCTGTGGCTCGGGCTCGCGTTCCAGGCGCACGGTCTCCTCGATCGGTCGATCGCGGCGTTCGAGGAGGGAATTCGGCTGACCCACGGCAACCCGACGTTCGTCGCGGGGAAGGGCGTGACGCTCGTTCTCGCCGGGCGGCGGGAGGAGGCCGAAGCGATCCTGGCGGATTTCGAGGAACGGCTGAAAACGCAATACGTGCCGATGGCCGCAATGGTGCAGATGAACATCGCGCTCGGGCGCCTCGACGAGGCGTTCCACTGGCTCGAGAAGGCGGCCGACTATCGGGCGAGCTTCATGATGCCGATCAAGGTCTATCCGTTTTTCGATCCGATCCGCGCCGACCCGCGCTTCGTCGCGCTCCTGGAGAAGAACGGGCTCTCCTAGCCGGCCCGCAACGCGCTCTCGGCCTCCTTCTCGAAGGAAATCCCGCGGTAGGCCTCCCGGTGCGAAGCGCCGGCGAGCCGGCCCGCGAGGTACTCACCGACGTAGCGGCCGAGGAAAGCGGCCATTCCGTAGCGCCGGTACTGCCGCACGTGCGTGAGCTCATGCGCGAGGAGATCCGCCGCGGCGGAGGCGCCTGCGGCGATCGCGCTTTCGGCGGACGCTCCGAGAAAGACGCGTCGTCCGAAGACGATCGCGTTCGCGTGGGCGACCGACGTCAGGAGCCGTGCGAGGCGTCCGCGATGAAGCCGGGCGCGGAGAAGCTCGTGCTCGAAGGCTGGGAGAAGGCGGTCGGCGATTTCCGGCGAGATGCGCATGGGCGTCGAGACCGTCTGACCGTGGTTCGAACTCTCTCCCCGCCGTTCGCGAAGCGAACGCCGCGGACCTAAGACCCGAAGAGCGATCGGCGCAGCGACGCGATCTGCTTCAACTCGACTTTGTAGCTGATCTGGCCCGAGAGGTGAAGCTCGTTCCAGGAGTCGGCCGCAGCGCCGTTCGCCTGCGCGGGTCGGAACGCCCACTGGGACATTGCTCGCCGCAGATAGGGCAGCAGGATCGGGTCGCTCACTTCGAGAGGGATTGCCCTCTCGACGACTCCGGCCGGATTCACCTTGACCCAGTACCTCGCGGAGAACGGACCTTTGTACGAATCGGCGTCCCACGGCGTCTTCTTCGGCATCGGCGGGTTGTCCACGGCCTCGAGGGGAACGCCGCCATCCGGCGCCGCGCCTTTCCGCGTGTCGAGCCACGCCTCATCGGTCATCCAGACGAGCGGACGCGGAAGGGCGGTCGCGGGAGTCACCGGTATCAGCGTTCCCTGAACCGATCGCGCGGGCGCGATGTCGACTTCCAGATCGAGCCGCATCGCAGCCCAGGTTTCGACGGTCTCGGAGCCCTTCCGTGCGGGATCGAACAACCAGCGCGCGAGCGATCGTTGCGCTTCGCCGGCGAGCGAAGGGACCGGGTCCCTCTGTTGGCGGACGCCCATCGGCCGTCCGCTCGCGTCCACGCGGACGGAGACGAACGCCGCGTTGCTCGTGATCGCGTCGGTGAATGTCAACTTCGGCGGGAGCGCGGCAGGGACCTCCGCCGCGAGGCCGAATGGGTTCTCCGGCGGCGCCTGAAGAATCGCGACCAGGGCGGGGTCCGTCACGCGCGCGGCCGGCGCGACGACCTCTGCCGTCGGCGCAGGCGTCGTCGGGGGCGCAACGGCGGG
>DASUAD010000103.1:0-8048 GCA_035763965.1 Thermoanaerobaculia bacterium
TCAGAAACGCCGGCTCTTCGAACTCGAGCGCGTAGTGATTCTCGGCCGCGGATGGGTCCTTCTTCCCGAGGTCGCGCGCCATGCGGATCGTCTCGAGCGCCTTCTCGCGCAGGTTGTGCGCTTTCTCGGTGTTCAAGGCGAGGATCTTGTAGGCGAGCTCGGGGTCGGGCAGAACGAGGGCAGTCACGGACTTCGCGCCGAGAGCCTTCAGCGCCGACAGGCGATGGTGCCCGTTCGGAGTCCAGTACGTGCCGTCCGGCGTTCGCACCGCGATGATCGGGTCGAGAAAACGGTCGAGGCGATCGATCACCGCGGCGAGACGGTTCACGTGGGCGGGGGAGACGTCGCGCTGGAAGGGGGTCGGCGCGACTTTCTCGATCGGCAGGCCCGCGAGCACCTGCCACCGGGCGCCGACGGGGTCGCGGAAGACGGCCAGGACGACGCCGCCATCCGTCTCGATCTCGCGCTCGAGCTTCGCGACCTCGGCGGGTGCCTCCCGGGAGCCGAGTTCCTTCGCGGCGAGTCCCCGTGAAGCGGGTTCCGCGCTCTTCCTCTTTTTTCGGGGCGGCATCGAAAGACTCGAGACTTATATTGTCACGCGATGGCTCCCGGAAAGTGGCCCGTTGGATTCCGCGACGTCCTCGAGGCGCAGCGGCGGATCCGGCCGTACCTTCCCCCGACTCCGCTGCGCAACTACGCCCCGCTCGACGCGGCGGTCGGGCATCGGATCCGGGTGTGGGTGAAGCACGAGAACCACAACCCGACGAACGCGTTCAAGGCGAGGAATGGAATGTCGGTCCTGACCGTACTCCCCGAGGAGGCCCGGAGGCGGGGCATCATCAGCGCGACCCGGGGAAACCACGGCCAGGCTCTCGCGTGGGCGGGGCAGCTCCTGGGAATTCCCGTCGTCGTGTGCGTACCCGTCGGAAACAACCCCGAGAAGAACGAAGCGATGCGCGGTTTCGGAGCGGAGCTCGTCGAGGAAGGCCGCGACTACGACGAGTCGCTCGAGGTCGCTCAACGGCTCGTCCGGGAGCGCGGCCTCACGATGATCCACGCGACGAACGACCCGCTCATCGTCGCGGGCGCGGGCACGTTGATGCTCGAGATCCTCGAGCAGCGCCCCGCGATCGAGGCTGTCGTCGTGTCGATCGGCGGGGGATCGCAGGCGGTGGGAGCGCTGACGGTCGCCCGTACGATGGCGCCGGACGTCCGGGTCTACGGCGTCCAGGCGGAACGAGCCTCCGCGATTCACGACTCGTGGCACGCGGGCCGGGTGATCGAACGGGACTCCGCCGATACGTTCGCCGACGGCCTCGCGACGCGCCGGCCCTACGAGGGGACGTTCTCGGCCCTGCAGGAAGGTCTCGCCGGGTTCGTGGCGGTGACGGAAGCGGAAATCGCCGACTCGATCCGGACGCTGCTCGCGACGACGCACAATCTCGCCGAGGGTGCCGGCGCTGCAGGTCTCGCCGGTCTGAACCGCCTCGCCGGCGAGCTCGCCGAAAAGGAAGTCGCGGTGATCCTCTCCGGCGGAAACATCGACACGGCAACCCTCGCGAAGGTGCTCGCCCGTCAATTGTGAGACGGGGGTCAGCACTTCGCTTCGCGAAGATGGCAAACGCGTCATGGTGCCCTCGACCTTCGGTGACTCGTGAAGACCTGACCCCCTACCAGGCGATCAGGCCGTCCTTCGCCTGGCGCTCGTAGAACTTTTCGACGAGCTCCGGCGTGACGTCTCCGTAGTACCAGGCGCCGGCGGACAGGGACTCCGCCTGGACGCGGCGGGCGATCTCGGCCGCGTCCCGTTTCCCGTCGATCCAGTTCATCGCGGCGAACTGCATGATGGGTGTCATCGTCTTCTCGTCCTCGGGCGGCGGAGGCGCCGGGCGCTTGCCGCGTCTGGCCGGCGCCGAGAGCGCCGCATCGCGGGCATCCCTGCGGAGCCGCTCCTCGTCCGCGCGCCTGTCGCGGACCCTTGCCTGCAGGGTGAGCCACTCGGCGAGCGTCGCCACCGCTCGCCGGGGAATCCGTTTCGCGAGGCGCTGCTCCGCGGCGGTCGCCGCGTTTCCCGGCGGTCGACCGCCCGAGCGCTCCTGGAACGTCGTGACCAGCAGAGCCTGCAGCTCCCGGGCTGCCTGTTCGAGTGCGGCAACGCGCGGGCGCAGGGCCTCCTCCGGCACCGGTGCAAGGGCTTCGACCGACCGGATCGCGGCGATCTCCTTCTCGAGCGAGACCGCGAGCAGGTTCGCGGCCGCGCGATAGTCCTCCTCGCGAGGCGGCTCGGAGGAAGCGATCCGGGCGAGACCAGTCGCAAAGTCGCGGCCGAGCCTCGTGAGCCCGCGGCCGGCGACGTGCGACGCGGCGAGCTCCGCTTGCGTCGAGCCGGCGTTCGCGAGCCACAGGGCGGTCGAGGCGACGACGAACGCGTTTCTCTTCAGCTGCGTCGGGTCGATCTGCCACAGATCGTCGCCCGAGGAGTGGATGTACTCGTCCGGCCAGTTCGTGAGGGTCGTCGCGGGGACGCCGACCCACGAGTCGTCGAAGACCATGTGGTCGGTGTTCGAGAAGTAGGGGACGGCGCGGGCGTGAAACGGTTCCCGGCTTCCGAGATGCGAAAAGATCGGCTTCGAGAAAGGGACTCCGGGCGGGATCGAGTGGGCCTGGAACGCCGGGAGATAAGCCGAGTTCCCGGAGACGACCATGTCGAGGATGCTCTCCTGGACGTCGGCGAGGAACGACGGCCGGACCCAGGGCGTGCGCGCCATGTGCTGCACCCGTCCGCCGAGCGACTGCCGCGCGCCGACCATGTCCTGGTTCAAGTCCGCGAGGACTTTCTCTTCCTCGCCCGGGTGGTCCGCGAAGTACCGGTACTCGGAATAGATCTCGTCGGCCCACCAGAACCGGATGCCGCGTCGCGGGCGCGGGATCTTCCCCTCCGAGACCAGCCGGGCGAGCGCGCGGCCGATCTCGAGCACGTTCGCGACGCCGGACTGGTCGTCGTTGGCCGAGAACTTCTCCTCCTGCAGGTGTGCGGTCAGAACGATCTCCGGAAGCGTCGGGTCGGCGCCGCGCAGGCGCGCTTCGACCATGGCGGTCTTCCTCTCGGGAGCGACGACCGAGTCGACGACGACCCGCACTCGGAGTGTCTTCGGTCTGGCGGCGGCGCCCTCGGAAAAGATCCTCCGGGCGGCCTCGCCCCGCAGGCGATCCGACAGGGCCTTTCCGTCCCGCGCCGAGAGAACGAAGGCAAACGTCGTCTTCTCGCCGTTGGGCCCGTCTTTCTCGGGAACCCGCTGCCACGCGACCTGGTCGGGGTGATCGGCGAGCGCGTTCAGCCGCGTCGAAGACCACGCGAGGATGCCGACGGCTCCGCGCTTCCACATCGCCTGCTCCGTCACGATCGCGGGATTGCCCCAGGCGAGCACGATCTTGCCGCGAACGTCTCTGCCCTGGTAGTCGGCCGCGCTGTCGCCGGCTCCGACGTCCACGAGCTCCGCCGTCACGTTCGCCGGCCGCGAGTAGTCGGCGACCGAGGTCGCGACCTCGGCAAAAGAGCCGAGCTTCGTCTCCTTCGCGTCCATGCCCTCGCCCTCGACGAGCCACGCCTCCGCGCTCCGGCACGTCCACGGCGGTGAATCGGACGCCTGGTCGATCCACTTCACGTCCTCGAGCCCCGCCTCTTTCGCCCGTTCCATGACGTATCGGGCGACCGCGAAGAATCCCTCGGATGCCGATGGCTTGTGCCACTGCGTCGTGATGCGGAGGGTCTCGAAGGCGCGGTCCCCGGAGAGCTCGTTGACGAGGAGCCGCTCGGTCTTCTCGTCGACGAACGGCGACGTCTGAGCGCAGGCGAGGCGGGCGGCGAAAACGAGAAGCGATGCCGCGAGCGAAGCAGGTTTCATGCGGTCCTCCATCCGTTGTTCCGAATCGGGACGAGCGGGGCGTCAGTCTAGCGTGACGATCACGAGCGTGCGGTCGTCGTCGGGAGGTGCGCTGCCCGTGTGGGCCTCGACGGCTGAGAGGATCGCATCACGCAGCTTCTCGGCCGGCGCCACGGGCTCGCGCGCGAGGATGGCCTCGAACCGCTCGAAGCCGAACGGATCGCCGGAAGGGCTCAGACATTCGACGAGACCGTCCGTGACCATCACCAGACGGTCTCCCTGGGCGAAATCCCAGTCCCGGGTCGGGAACTCGGAGCGCGCCGATGCTCCGAGCGGGAAAGAGGGGAGCGACAGACTCTCCACCTTCCCGTCCGAGAGCCGGTACGGCGCGAGCTGACCCGCGTTCGTGAGCTCACCCCGGCGCGACTTTCCGTCGTAGACGAAGAGCGCCAGCGTCATGTAGCTGCGCGAGTCTGTCGAGCGGTGAATGAGCTCGTTCAGGCGCGCGAAGAGCGGCGGCCCCGTCAGGCCCGTCTCGATGAGCGTCGCGAGGGCGGCTTTCGCCATGGCCACGAGAAGGCCCGTCGGCAGGCCGTGTCCCGAGACGTCCCCCACCGCGATCGCGGTTCGGCCGTCGGGAACCGGCAGGTAGTCGTAATAGTCGCCGCCGATTTCTGCGACGGACTGGACGTGCGCGAGGATCCGGACGCCGTCGAGCGCCGCCGGCGAGGGCGGGAGCAACTTCTGCTGGATCGTGCGCGCGACCGCGATCTCGCCTTCCAGCCGCTCCCTGCGCGCGGTGTCGACGAGGAGCTTCTGGATCGAGGCGGCCATTCCGTCGAATGAGCGCGCGAGGTCGCCGATCTGGTCGCGGGACTTCGTGTTCACGCGCACCGAAAAGTCCCCGCGCGCGATGCCCTCGGCGGCGCGGCTCATGCGGTTGACGTTGCGCGTGATGGTCGAGACGAGTGCGAAGGCGAGCGCGAGGGCGATGAGGTAGACGAAGAGAAGCGCGCCGGCGAGACCCGTCGTGACGACGCGGAAGATCCGTGCGATCCCCGGGATTCCCTGGGCGAAGAGCTGTTCGAAGATGACCTTCGGCGACGTCGTGGCGATGAAGACGACCGTGTTCTCGTTGTCGACCGACGGGTTGACGATCGCGGCCGCGGTCTCGAGGTAGACCGCCCCGATCCATTCGCGACCCTTCGTCGGGGCGGGCAGCGCCGAAGGTCGCACCGTCACCCCCTTCGGTTCCTTCGACGGCGTTCGGCGCGAGCCCACGTTCATCTCGAAGCCGCCGCCGCCTCGTTCCGCGCGACCGGTCTCCACCTTCACCGCGTACCCCGTCCGGTCGGCGAGCTTCCTCAACCAGGGACCGGACGGGTCGTTCAGGAACAGAAGCCGGACGTTGCCGGAGTCGCGCTCGTCGCGAACCGCGATCCAGACGTTCTTCCCCTCGATGACCGCGCGGGGACGGTCGAGCTGCGAGACCCAGGGAGCGGGGTTTCCGGGTTGAAGCCAGGGGACGTCGGACCGGACCACCTTTCCGTCGCGGACCTGGGCGCCGGGCAAAGCGGTCGCGGTGCTCGCGAGCTCCGTGGTCTCGTGCCACACCCGCGTCGCCACGAACTGGTGAGCGACGACGTAGAACAGCACGAAGGCGAGCGTCGCGAGCATCGGAATCGGAACGATCCCGATCAGGAAGTACGAGAACGCCAGCCGCAGCGTGAGGCGACGGACGACGAGGCGGAAGGCGGCGCGGATCGCCCGGAAGCCGAGGACCAGGCAGGCCGCGACGAACACCATCCAGGCCAGGGCTCCGAGGAACCCGAGCCGATTCGCGTCTCCGCCGTCGATCAGGACGAGGACGAACGCGATCGCGAACGCCGCGAGCCATCGTTTCGTCCAGCTGGTGAGGGTCACGCGAGGCGAAGGATACCGTCGTAGAATGACCGCGGGTGAGGTTCTTCCGGCATTCGGCGCTTCTTCTTCCGTCGGCGTTCCTCCTCGGCGTCCTGCTCTTTCTGCTCACGCACGGCCGGGAGGACCCGGGATTTTCGACCTATCCCTTCTTCGAGCAGTGGAGCACCGGCAGCTCGACCCCCGAGTTCCGCTTTCTCCAGCAGTCTCTCGTATTCTTCCTGCCGCTCTACCTCGTGACGCTGCTCTTCGTGCTGCTCCTCGCCGTGGCGGAGAACGCTCTCTACGGGCCGCGGCGTCCGGTCGCGCGCTCGATCTACGACCGCGCGTTCCGGAAGGTCTTCCCGGCGCTCTACCTGATCACGGTCGCGGCACTCGTGCTCGTCGGGGATCGCCTGGCGAGGACGCACGCGCCGGGTGCGCTCATCGGGCCCGTGCTCGTCGCTCTGACCCCCTTCGTGGCCGCCCTGTTCGCGCTCGTGCCCGCGCTCCTGCTCGCCGCGCCGGCCGCGGTGCTGATGCGGATGGAGCGGGCGTGAGCACGGGCGGCGGCCGGTCGATCGTCGTCCTCGACTTCGGCGGTCAATACACGCAGCTGATCGCGCGGCGGGTGCGCGATGCCCGGGTCTTTTCGGTCGTCCTGCCGCCCGGCGAGACCGAAGAGGGCATCCGGAAGTGGAATCCGGCCGGAATCATCCTCTCGGGAGGCCCGCAGAGCGTCTACGAGGAAGGCGCGCCTCTGCCGAAGGTCGATCCCCGGTCCCTGGGGGTTCCGGTGCTCGGACTCTGCTACGGGATGCAATGGATGGCGCACGCGCTCGGCGGAGAGGTCAAGCCCGCGAACGGCCGCGGCGAGTTCGGCCGCGCGACCGCTCGCCTCGTGACGGACTCGGAGCTCTTCGCGGGACTGGAACCCGAGCAGACCGTCTGGATGAGCCACGGCGACTCCGTCGTCAAGCCGCCTCCGGGCTTCCGGGTGATCGGATCGACGCCGGCGACGCCGGTCGCCGCGATCGAGGACCCGGGGCGCCGTCTCTACGGGATTCAGTTCCATCCGGAAGTGCGGCACACCGAGCACGGGTCCGCGATTCTCGAGAATTTCCTCTTCCGCGCGTGCGGCGTGCACCCGGACTGGACGATGGAGTCCTTCCGCCACGAGAAGGTCGCGGCGATCCGGCGTCAGGCGCCCTCGGGCGCCGTGATCTGCGCGCTCTCGGGGGGGGTGGACTCCGCCGTGACGGCGCTCCTCCTCCGGGAGGCGGTGGGGGACCGCGTCCACTCGATCCTCGTGGACCACGGCCTGATGCGCGCGCACGAGCGGCAACAGGTCGAGGAGGCGTTCGCGCGGCTCGGGATCACGATCCGGTGCGTCGACGCATCGGACCTCTTCCTGTCTCGGCTCGAAGGCGTGGAGGACCCGGAGGAGAAGCGCCGGATCATCGGCCGAACGTTCATCGAGGTGTTCGAGCGCGAGGCGAAGGGGATCCCGGACGCGCGCTACCTCGCGCAGGGCACGCTCTATCCCGACGTGATCGAGTCGGTGTCGATCAAGGGACCCTCGGCGGTCATCAAGACCCACCACAACGTCGGCGCGCTGCCGGAGAAGCTCGGGCTCGAGCTGATCGAGCCGGTGCGCGAGCTCTTCAAGGACGAGGTGCGGCGGCTCGGCGCGGAGCTGGGGCTCCCGCAGGAGTTCCTGTCGCGCCATCCGTTTCCGGGTCCGGGCCTCGCGGTGCGCATCCCGGGCGCGGTCACCCGCGAGAAGGTCGCGCTGCTCCAGAAGGCCGACGAGATCGTCCTCGAAGAGATCCGCGCCGCCGGCCTCTACGACGCGATCTCCCAGGCGTTCGCCGTGCTCCTGCCGGTGCGGTCGGTCGGCGTCATGGGGGACAGCCGGACGCACGACTACGTGCTCGCGGTGCGCGCCGTGCAGACCTCCGACTTCATGACAGCCGACTGGTTCCGCATGCCGCACGAGGTCCTCGATGCGATCGCGCGGCGAGTCGTCGGCACCGTCCGCGGCATCAACCGCGTCGTCTACGACGTGACCTCGAAGCCCCCCGCGACCATCGAGTGGGAGTAGATGAAGGTCGCTCCGCCGAAGGGGCGCGCCACGGTCATCGACGAGGGAGGCGTCCTCCGAGTTTCGATTCCAGCGCGAAGGCGTTGGTTCTTGGTCATGTTTCTTTCCCTCTTCGTCTTCATGTGGCTTTTCGCGCTCGGCGACATCCTTCGGACCGGACA
>DASUAD010000104.1:0-5494 GCA_035763965.1 Thermoanaerobaculia bacterium
AGCAGCGACACGGTCTTCTCGAGCTCTTTCTCGACCGTCTTCTGCTGCGTGATGTCGAGAGCGGACCCGATGACGCCCTTGATCCTGCCGTCGGTTCCGCGCAGAGGCTCGACGTGGGCCGCGAACGTGCGGCCCTTCCACTCCGTCTCGTAGCTGACGGATTCTCCGGCGAGAGCCCTCCGGTGCGCCCCGATCGCCTGGTGCTCGGGGTACTCCGAGCCGAAGTAGTCGAAGAGCGTGAACCCCCGGTACTGATCGGGTTTCACGCCGAGCCCCGCGAGCCCCGCCCCCTTCGACGACGTGAAGCGCAGTTCCCGGTCGACGGACCAGAGCACCGCGGGCATCTGCTCGAGCAGGACGCTCATCGTGACGTCCTTTTCGTGCAAAGCCTCGCCGGCCTCTTTCCGCTCCCGGACCAACCGGCGCCGCAGCTCGAGCTGTGCTTCCACCTGGTGTGAAAGCGCGCGCAGCGCGTTCTCCTGCTCCGGCGTCAACTGCCGGGGTGCGCGGTCGATGACGCAGATCGTTCCGACCGCGTGGCCGTCCGGGGTCCGCAGCGGCGCGCCGGCGTAAAAGCGGATCGCCGGATCCGCCGTCACCAGCGGATTCGTGGCGAAGCGCGGATCCTTCATCGCGTCGGGCACGATGAAAAGGTCCCGCTGCAGGATCGCGTGGGCGCAGAACGCGAGGTCGCGCGCCGTTTGTTTCGCGCGGCCGTCCATGCCGACCTGCGACTTGAACCACTGACGGTCCCGGTCGATGAGCGAGATCATCGAAATCGGCGTGTCGCAGATCTGGGATGCGATGAGCGCGAGGTCGTCGAACTCGCGTTCGGGAGCGGTGTCGAGGATCTCGAGCTCCCGGAGGGCTTCGAGTCGGGCTTCTTCGTCCGCGGGAAGAGCCGCACGCATCGGTGACTCCCGGTCCGGATTGGACCGGGCAATCTTATTTCGGGCGCGGGCAGCTGTCACTGCACGCTAAGAGCTTCCGCTTCTAGGGCTTCAGGAACAGGACCCGGGGCTCGGTCATCTCCTCGATTGCGTAGCGGACGCCTTCCCGTCCGGACCCGGACGCCTTCGTCCCCCCGTAGGGGAAGTTGTCGATGCGCATCGTCGGAGCCTCGTTGACGATGACCCCCCCGACTTCGAGGCGCTCGAACGCCTTCATCGCGCGCCCGATGTCCTTCGTGAAGACGGACGCCTGAAGTCCGTACGGGGTGTCGTTGGCACTCGCGAGAGCGTCCTCGAACCGATCGAACGGCTCCACCGTCGCCACCGGGCCGAAGATCTCCCGATCGCGCAGCTTCGCGCCCGCGGGAACCTCCGCCGCAACCACCGGCCAGAGACGGGAGCCTTCCCGTCGCGCCGGGAGGAGGAGCTTCGCTCCCGCCTGCCTCGCCTCTTCCACCCAGGAGGAGACCCGTTCGGCGCTCTCCGGGTCGATCATCGGTCCGAGTACAGCCGAGGAGTCGGTGGGGTCCGAGGGCTCCATCTTTTTCGTCGCGGCGAGCAGGGCTTCGAGGAATCGATCGTAGACGGGCCTCGCGACGAAGAGCCGCTGAGCCTTGATGCAGACCTGGCCCGCGTACGCGAACGCCGCGGTCGCGAGCTTTCTGGCCGCTGCGTCGAGGTCCGCGTCCTCGCACACGATCGCCGCCGCGTTCCCGCCGAGCTCGAGGGTCACCTTCTTGCGCGCCGCCTCGGCCTTGATCTTCCAGCCGACGGAGTCGCTGCCCGTGAAGCTGACGCACCGGATGCGCGCGTCGGTCCAGAGCGGGCGGGCGACGTCCGGGTCGGCGTGGATGAGAGAAAACGCCTTCGTCGGCCAGCCGGACCTCTCGACGGCGCGCGCCAGGAGGTCCGCGGTCACCGGGGTCCGCGGCGAGGGTTTCAGGATGATGGAGTTCCCGACGGCGATCGCCGGTGCGAGCTTGTGAAGCGCGAGGTTCAGAGGAAAGTTGAACGGGGTGATGGCCGTGACCGGGCCGACGGGAAAATGCCGCACGGCGCAGAAGGCGCCCTCGCCGCGGGCTTCGATGTCGACCGGAACGACTTCGCCCTCCAGCCGAGTCGCTTCCTCGGAGGCGAGTCGCACCGTCGTCAGACCGCGCTCGACTTCCCCCGTCGCGTACCGCACCGGCTTGCCGGCCTCGGCGACGATCGTTGCGACGAGATCTCCGCGCAGGGCTTCGAGCTCGTCTCTCAGACGCCGGAGGATCTCGGCGCGGCGGTACGCCGGCAGCGCGCGTGTCTCCTCGAAACCTCCGGTGGCCGCCGCGATCGCCCGCTCGACCTCCGGCGCGCCCGCCTTCGCGACGCGCGCGAGGAGCTCGCCCGACCAGGGCGACCGGACCTCGATCCACTGACCGGTCGTGACCTCTTCGCCGCCGATGCGGAGGGGAACGTCGGGCGCGCTCACGGTTGCTTCCCCGCGAGACGGTCCCGGACCACCGGGGACAGCGGGATCAGGTCGCGCGACTTCTGCTGCGCCTGGTCGTAGGCGACGAAGAAAGCTTTCGGCCCGGCGCCCAGCGCCCTCCGAAACGCGTCCAGCCCCAGGCTCTGGATAATCCCGTCGGAAAAGAACGCGCCGACGGGCCCCGCGACCCGCTGCGTGAAGTCGGGACGACCGATCTCGGCCGAGAGCGTCACCCGCTGCTCCAGGTCCTTCTCGGACTCGACGAGCCTCTCCGCCGTGCGGTTGAACTCGGCCACCGTCCGTTTCATCGGCTCCTTCAACCAGACGGAGAGCGGAAAGAAGTTCGCGTCCACCGAGAAGATCGAGACGGGACCGTGTTCGGACACGACCCGGAAGAGCGGCTCGAGCTGGCCGAGCGAGACGTCGCGCTGCCTCCACGCCGGGCTCGTCGAACGGTACGAACGCCAGGACTGGCGGAACGTCTCTCCGGCTATCAGCCGCGCGAGGCGCTCGACCTGGTTGTCGACCGACCCGTTGCCGGACTCTCCGAGCGCCCGGGCGAGGTCCACGATCATGGCTTCGCTGCCGTTGGGGAGTAAGACGACGAGGTGGTCCGCGAGACCGGCGAGACCGAACGACAGGTAGACCTGAAGGCGGGCCGTGACGGGCGGGTCCGTCGGGAGCAGCGCCGCGGCCCGTTCCGCAGCCATGCGCGAGAGGTCGGTCTCGCGCGGCGGGAGCGCGGTGAGAAGCCCCTCCCAGCGCGTCCGCGCGACGCGGATCGAGTGGAAGTCGAAAACCGCGCTGCGCGTTTCTTCCTCGAAAGCCGCGGCCAGGTCGCGCTCGAAGACATCGGCGGTCCGGCCGGAGTCCTGGAGCGTGAGTCGAACGGCCGGAAGTTCCTCGAGGGCCTTTGCCTCGTCGATCCGGAACTGAGGCCGCGAGAGGAATGCGAGCAGGCTCCTGGCCGCGCCCGTGTCGATGCGGATCTCGATCGAGTGCCGCCCCGCGGGCGGCGCCTCGTACGGAGCCCGGACCTTCCCTGCGGGGGGAGGCGCGGAGACCGTCGCGCCGGCGCATCCGAACGCCGCCGCCGCGAAAGCGAGGAGCGCTGCGCGCCGGGTCATCGAAGGATTGCCTCGGCGGCCGCGGCAACGTCCGAGAAGTCGGCGAAGAGAGCGTCCGGCCGCTCCGCTGCGAGCTTCTCCGCGGGAGTCGGTCCCGTCGAGACCGCGATCGCGCGCGCGCCGAGGGAACGGCCGCACGCCACGTCGTGGACCGAGTCCCCGATGATCACCACCGATCCTCCGGAGAAGTCTCTCCCCGTCCGTTGGCGGGCGCGCGCGACGGCGAAAGCCGGCAGACGGTAGCGATCCGCGGAATCGTCGCCGAACGCGCCGAACGCGAAGTATCGGTTGAATCCGGGCGGCTCGAGCTTCATCCGCGCGCCGCGCTCGATGTTCCCGGTCAGGAGCGCGAGCGTCACGTTCGGCTCGCGCGCGAGGCGCTCGAGGAGCGCGGGTACGCCCGGCTTCGGAACGACGGCCTCGGGAGTCAGGCGGCGCTCCAGCTCTTCGACGTACCGATCGAGCACCGCGTCGAGCGTCGTCTCGAATCGCTCGGGTCCGACGGAATCGAGAACGAGCTCCCGCAGGATCTGCGGATCGGTCTTGCCCGAGAAGTCGTTTCCATCGGCCGAGCCGCGCCATCCGAGCACGGCGGAGAGCGCCGCCAGGATGGAGTCACGCGCGGCACGCCCGGCCGAGAGCAGCGTGCCGTCGATGTCGAACAGGACGAGACGTGCGCCCTCGGAATTCATCGGTTCGGATCATACGAGAACCTCTTCGCGTGCCATTCCGCGATCGGGATGAGAGCGCGGCTCCAGTACGACCAGTCGTGCCCTCCCGGCTCGAGAAGGATTTCCGTCGGCACTCCCCGCTCGTTCATGTACGTGCCGAACTGGGCCGCGACACGATCGAGCCCGTAGAAATCCTCCGTCCCGGCGCGCAGGTGCGCGACGAATGGAGGATGGTCGAACTGCGCAGCGTGGAGGATGTCCCAGACGTCGTTCGACGAAAGCGTGTTCGGGTCGGGATGGCTGCCGAACACCCGCTTGAGCGTGAGCCGCGTGATCCATCCGTATCGTCGGATGTCCTCGACGCCGATCGGGATCAGCGCTCCCGACAGCGAGGACACGGCGCCGAAAAGACCCGGGTGCTTGAGCGCGGACTTCACGGCGCCGAAGCCGCCCATCGAGATGCCCGTGATTCCGCGCGCGTCGCGGCCCGGCAGGACGCGATAACGCGACTCGATCCCGGCGATGAAGTCTCCGGTCAGGAACTCCTCCCAGCGCCGCCGGCCGTCGAACGAGTCCGAGAACCACGACCCGCGAGCCCCCGGCGCCACGACCAGGAACTCGGGCAGCCGGCCGTCGGCCATGCGCCGGGCGAGCTCCGCGGCGACCCCGCGCCGCTCGAGGGTCCTGACGTCGCCGTATCCGTCGTGGAGGAAGACGAGCACCGGGTAGCGGCGCACCGGAGATGATCGGTAGGACGGCGGCTCGAGCACGAGACACCGCGCGGGCGACGGGAGGGTCGCGGTCGGGATGGACGTGTAGGACAGCCCGGGAACGCGGACGGCGGACGCGCATCCGCCGGCCGACAGGATCAGGGAGAAGGAAAGGAGCGCGAAAGACCGGGCCAAATCAGGGGGACGCGGGAGCCGCCGGGGGCACGAACTCTTTGTCGTCTCGCGACGGCGAGACCGCGACGTTCTCGAACAGGATTCTCACCGGGCGCGCGGGCATCGGCTTCTCGAGAGACAGCGCGACGCCGCCGATCGACCGCCAGTCCTTCCAGAGCGCGGTCGTCGGCTCGTCGGCCGCGCCTCCGAGGACGTACTGCCACTGGACCATCCGCCTCCCGTCCCGCGTGATCCAGAGCCAGTAGAGGTCCTTCGGCGTCAACCCGACGTTGTTGTCGAAGGAGAGACGGATGACGTCGCACAGAACTCCTTCCGGACCGGACTTCTCTCCGTTGTAGTCGCGGTGCACCCCCGGGTCGAACACCTTCCAGGG
>DASUAD010000105.1:0-10021 GCA_035763965.1 Thermoanaerobaculia bacterium
CGCGTCGCAGGGTCGGTCGCGACGCCGGTGAAGTTCTGGAGGAAGTTGAAGACGAACTCGACGTAGATCGGCTGCCCCTCGTACGGGCGAACGCACTCCGAGAAGACCGCGACGCCTCCGGGGCGCAGGGTCTCGCGCACCTCGCCGAGTGTCGCCGCGAGGTCTTTCGCGATGTGGATCGTGTTCACGGCGTACACGAGATCTGCGGAACCCGGCTCGATCCCCTGCGCGCGGAAGCTGCGATCCATGTCGAGCCGCTGGAACTCGACGGGCATCCCGGGGTAGCGCGAGCGGACGTTGCGCTCCGCGCGGCGCAGGAACGTCGGAACGATCTCCGTGAAGACGTAGCGGCCGATCCGGGCAAGCGCCGCGTCGCGGGAGAGCCGCTCCGCGACCGCGAGAGCCGCCGATCCCGAGCCGCCTCCGATCTCGAGCAGGGTGGCGGGACGGCCGGGTGGAAGCGCGCGCGCGACGGCCTCCGCGCCCAGACGGTTGTTGATCTGGTACAGCAGGTTGTCGTTGGAGAAATACTCGAACCACAGCGGCAGCTTCGCGGGAGAGAACAGGACCTCTTCACCGCTCTTTTCGCCGCGCAGGAACTCGGGCACGTGTTCGAGCATCGCCCGCACGACCGCGAAGGGCGGAGCCGAGCGCGCGTCGAGGGCGCGGGCGCGAGCTTCCGCGCGGTCCGGATCACCGACGGGCAGTGGACCGCGCGCCCGGAAGACGGCTTCCGCGCCGGACCCTTCGACGTCGAGATGATCTTCCGCGGCGAGCTTCCGGAAGAACCACGTCACCGGGATCTCCGCGCGGGGCGCCCAGCCCTGCGACCGGACAACCTCGCGCACCGTCGTTCCCCGTTCGAGCGGCCCGACGAGTCCGAGCTCGGCGACGAGGTTCAGAACCGCGTCCAGCGTGAAGCGGTCGAACTCCTCGGAGCAGAGGATGAACTCGGGCGAGAAGAGCGATCGAATCGCCGGATCGGGAATCCGGGCGAGCAGACTGGAAAGGTCCTCGGTACGGTTCGCCACCGTCTGAAAGTATCAGGGACCCCGGACCCCGCCACCGACCCCTTACACTGGTTCCGTGCACTTCCTCGCGGCGGCGTTGACGGCCGGAGCGCTTCTCACGACCCCACCTTCGCGGGTCGTGGTTCTCGCTTTCGACGGAGTCGACGCGGGAATCGTCGAGACGATGATCGCCGCCGGGCGGCTCCCGAACCTCGCGAAGCTCGAAGAGCGTGGGGGCTTCTCACCGCTGACGCCTCCCGTTCCGCCCCAGACTCCGGTCTCCTGGACCTCCTTCTCCACGGGTCTCGATCCGGGGGGCCACCAGATCTTCGATTTCCTGAAGCGCAATCCGGCGGACATGACGCCGACCTTCGCCGTCGCCGAAGAAAAGGAGGTGCCCTTTCTCCTCGGCCGCAAGACGCCGCCGGTCGCCGGCGCCGTGGCCGCCGCGCTGTTCTTCGTGCCTGCGGCGCTCGTCGCCCGGAAGCGCCGCCGCGCCGTGGCCGCCGTGCTCCTCGTTCTCGGTGCGGCCGCCGCTTTCGGGAGCTTCGCCGCGGCGCGCGCCTGGCTCCCCGCCACGCGCCCCGCCGTCGAGAGCAACCGCCGCGGCGTCACCTTCTGGTCGGAGCCCGCGGCGGGCCCGGCGACCGTGATCCGGATGCCGGTCACGTTTCCCCCGGAGCCCTTCCCCGGAGGTCGCCTCCTCTCGGGCCTCGGCGTCCCCGACCTGTCCGGCCGCATCGGCAAGCCCTCGTACTACACGTCGGATCCATTCTTCGCGCCGCGCGAGGGGAACGATTTCTCGATCGAGCTCGTGCGTCTCGAGTCGAATGTGGGACGACAGACGACGCGCATCGTCGGGCCGCCGGGCCGCGCGTTCGGCCGCGACGGCGCGATCGAGCTGCCGATGACGCTGTCCGTCCCCGACACGCGCGACCGGATCTCGATCGAGGCCGGAAAGTCGAAGTTGACGCTCGAGCCCGGCCAGTGGAGCGACTGGACGAGCCTCGACTTTCGCGTCAACCCCCTCGTGACCGTGCACGGATACGCGCGGTTTCTCGCCGAAAGCGTCGCGCCGGAGATCGCGGTCTACCTCTCTCCGATCCAGTTCGATCCCGAGCGCCTTCCGCCGGGCTTCGAGATCTCGACGCCCGCGGACTGGGCGGCCGGGCTCGTGCGGCAGTTCGGGAGGTTCAAGACGATGGGCTGGGCGATCGACACGTGGTCGATCCAGTCCGGGACGCTCTCGGAGCCGGCGTTCCTCGAGGACGTCGCCTCGACGGTCGCGCACGAGAGGAAGATTCTCGCGGCCCTCCTGAAGGAGGAGGACCGGAGGCTGCTCGTCCACTACTTCGAGTTCCCGGACCGCGTCGCGCACGTCTTCTGGCGTTTTCGCGATCCGAAGCACCCCGCTTACGACCCGGAGCTCGCCGGGAAGTACGGCGACGCGGTCGAGAAAGCCTACGAAACGATGGACGAAATCGTGGGAGAGACCTCGCGCGCGCTGCCTGCCGATGCGGCGCTGATGGTCCTTTCCGACCACGGTTTCGCGACGTGGCGGCGCTCGGTCAACTACGACTCCTGGCTCGTCGACAAGGGGTACCTTGTCCTCAAGGGGAACGCGCGGAGGCAGAACCTCGAGGCGCTCTTCTCCCGGGGCGCATTCTGGGAAGCCGTCGACTGGTCGCGCTCGCGGGCGTACGCGATGGGTCTCGGCGACCTGTACGTGAACCTCCGCGGACGCGAGAAGGAAGGGATCGTCGATCCGGGCCCCGAGTACGAGGCGCTGAGGGAGGAGATCTCGCGCGGCCTTCTCGAGCTGACGGATCCCGCGACGGGGGAGCGCGCCGTCTCCCGCGTTTTCAAGCGGGAAGAGACGTATCGCCGCTACGATCCTCGGCTCATTCCCGACCTGATCGTCTCGAACCGGCCCGGGTACCGCGTCTCCTGGCAGGCTTCCCTCGGCGTCCCGACCGGCTCGGTCTTCGAAGACAACCGGGACGTCTGGAGCGGCGACCACTGCTCGCTCGATCCCGCGCTCGTCCGCGGCGTGTTCTTCGCGTCGCGTCCGTTCTCCGCGCCGCGCACTCCGGCGATCACGGACGCGACCGCCGCTCTGCGTGCGCTGCTCGCGGGGAATCGGGGCGAAGGCGCGATCGTCTGGGAATGAACGCGCTCGGCCTCATTCTCGCGGCAGTGCTCCTCGCGGGGGCTCCGGAGAAAAATCCCCCGTCTTCCGTCTCCCGTCTTCCGTCTGCCGACGCCGAGCGCCAGGCGGACCTCGCGCGCCTCCGCTCCCGGATTCGCTCCCTCGAAGGCCAGCTCGAAGAGAGCGGGCGGCGCCAGGCGACTCTCGCCGAAGAGCTCTCGCGCCTCGAGCTCCGGCTCGAGATCGCGTCGCAGGAGAAAGAGCTGCTCGCTCGGCTGCGGGAAGACTACGGGTCGCGCCTGGAAGAGATCACGCTCGAGCGGAAGTCGGCGGAGGAAGCCGCCCATCGAAGCCGCCGCGCGCTCGTCGCCCGGGCGAGACTGCTCCACCGGTTCGGCCGGTTCGGGTACCTTCGGGTGCTGCTCGAGGCGCGCGACGTCCCGGCGTTCCTTCGAAGCATGGCGAGGCTCGACTCGCTCGCGCGGCGCGACGCGCGGCTTCTGACCGAGCACCGCGACGCGCAAACTCGCCTCGAGGCCGGTCTTGCCCGCGAGCGCGCGCTGAAGCTCGAGACGGATCGTCTCTACGCCGACACCCGGCGGGAGGAGCAGCGGATCGCGTCGCTCAAAGTCGAGCGCGAGGATCTCCTCGAACGGCAGCGGGAGCGCGCGGCGTCGCAGCGGCGGGAGGTCGCGGCGCTGTCGGACAAGGCGGCGCGTCTCGAGGGACTGCTCGAGCGTCTCTCCCGCGCCTCCGAGGCGACGATCGGCCCGGGCGGAGGGATCCGCCCGTGGAAGGGGGTCCTCGACTGGCCGGCGCGGGGAGCGGTCACCGAGACGTTCGGGCGCCACCGCCATCCGAAGTTCGACGCGTGGACGCTCTCCAACGGGATCTCGCTCGCGGTGCCCGCGGGCACTCCCGTGCGGGCGGTCTTCGCGGGCAAAGCCGTGTACGCGCAGTGGCTCGCCGAGTACGGGAACCTCGTGATCCTCGACCACGGCGACGGCGTCTTCACCCTGTATGCCTGGCTGCAGGCCGTTTCCGTCCGGCCGGGAACCTACGCTCCGGCGGGGACGACTCTCGGAGTCGCCGGGACCGGTCCCGGGCGCGAAGAGGCGGGACTGTACTTCGAGGTGAGGGACCGACAGAAGCCGACCGATCCGGTCGCCTGGCTGAGGTAGGAACATCCCTTCCGGACGAGGTGTTACCATCCCCGCGATGAGATCGAACCGATCCCGGCTGCTGTTTTTCCTCGTCTCGCTCGCCGCTCTCGCGTCGCTTCGCGCGGTCGACTCGGGTTCCGGAAAAGACCCGGCGACGAAGGCGCTCTCCGTTTTCTCGGAAGTCTTCTCGCTCACCCGCGGCAACTACGTCGATCCGACCGACTCGAAGGGGCTCCTCGAGGGAGCGTACGACGGGATGACTGACGCGCTCGATCCCTTTTCGTACTACGTCCCGGCGGGGTCCATGTCGGCCTACCGCGCCCAGCAGGCTTCGGGCGCGTTGTCCCCCGGAATCGTCGTCGCCCGGCGCGGAGGCTTCCCCTACGTCGTCGCGGCGCTGCCCGGTTCGCCAGCGCAGCGTGCGGGCGTCCAGCCCGGCGACCTGATCCAGTCGTTGGACGGGAAGAACCTCCGCACGGCGCCACTCTGGAAGATTCGCTCGAGCCTCGAGGGACCGGAAGGCACGACCGTCGACGTCGTGCTCTATCGTGTCGTCGAGGAAAAGAAAGTCAGCCTCCACCTCCGGCGCGAGCGGTTCGCGTCGCCGCCCGTCGAGACGCGTTGGGAAAAGGACCTCGGTATCGTGAAGATCCCCGCGCTGACCCCCGCGACAGCGGACGCGCTCTCGCGTGCGATCGAGGAGGCGAACCGGCGCTCGATCGACAAGCTCGTTCTCGACGTGCGGGGAGCGATCGGGGGTGAGATTGCCGATGTCGCTCCCGCCGCGTCGCTCTTCGTGGGGCGCGGGCCCGTCGCGAAGCTCGTCACGCGGAAGGTCGAGCTGAAGCCGCTCGACGCCACCGGCGAACGCGCGTGGAGGGGCCGCACGATCGTGCTGATCGACGATGCGACCGGAGGTCCGGCCGAAATCTTCGCCGCGGCTCTGAAGGATCGCGCGGACGCGACGACCGTCGGCGAGACGACCGCCGGGATGGCAATCGTCCAGAGGCTCGTTCCGACGGGCTCGGGCGGCAGCCTCTTCATGACCGTCGCCCGCTACCAGTCGCCCTCGGGCGCACTCCTGGGGGGGAAAGGTCTTTCGCCGGACGAACGGGTGATCACCTTCCCCGGCGAATCCGACGGCCGCGATCCGATCCTCGAGCGCGGTCTCGAGGTGGCGCGCCGCGTGACGGCCCGCCAGGCGGCTTAACCTCGCCGCGCGGTTGCCCGACTCTCCGCGCCGCTTTTCGCCCGCGACCGCGTTCTTCGCGCTTCTCGCTCTCGCTCTCGCGATCGCTCTGTACTTCAAGTCCCGGCCGTCCGAGCAACGGCCGGGGCCGGCGGCCCGCCCGACGCCGGGTCACGCGGTGAAAAAGCCGCGCCCCGCGACCCCGGCGCACGTGCCGGAACCCACGTCGCCCCCCTCGGTCGCCCGGATCGCGATCGTGATCGACGACCTCGGAAACGACCGGGACGCGGTCGAAAGAATCGCGCGCTGGCCGTACCCGGTCGCGGGGGCCGTGCTCCCCGGCCTGGCCGACAGCGCCGACGCCGCGCGCCGGCTCGCCGGGTCGGGCAAGGAGGTGCTCCTTCACCTTCCGATGGAGCCCGACGGATATCCGAGGGTGCGGCCCGGTCCCGGCGTCGTCCTCCGATCCGACAGCGACGAACAGATCGCGCAGACCGTGATCGCGGATCTCGCGTCCGTTCCGGGCGCGGTCGGCGTCAACAACCACATGGGTTCGGCGGCGACCGCCGACGCGCGCGTGATGCGGGCGGTGGTCCGGGTTCTCGCGCAACGCGGTCTCTTTCTTCTCGACAGCCGCACGACGGAGGCCACGGTCGCGCGGCAGATCGCCGACGAAGCTTCGATTCCCGCTGTGTCTCGCCGCGTCTTTCTCGACTCCGTCGAGACGGCCGCGGCGATCGAACGCTCCTACCGGGACCTTCTCGTCAAGGCGAAGAGGGACGGCGCCGCGCTCGCGATCGGACATCCGCATCCGGAGACGCTCGCTCTTCTCGAACGGGAGCTGCCGAAGCTGCGTGAACAGCGGATCGCGCTGGTCCGCGTTTCCCAGCTCACGCACAGGAACGCGTCGAAATCCCGGGTCGCCGACCTGAAACCTTGAGCCCGGGGCTTGAACTCTATTCTTCGGCCTTCGCCTTCTCCCAGTACTCGTCCAGTTCGGCGGCGCTGACGTCGCCGACCGCCCGCCCCGACTCGCGGGCGCTCGCGGCGACCTTGGCGAAGCGCGAGCGAAATCTCGCCTGCGCGCGCCGAAGGGCGCCCTCCGGGTCGATCGAGCGCCGGCGGGCGAGGTTGACGATCGAGAAGAGGAGATCGCCGATCTCTTTCTCTTCCGCCTGGCGGTCACCCGAGCGCTCGGCGTCGCGCCATTCGTCGAGCTCCTCCTCGATCTTCGCGGCCACGTCCGCGTCTCTCTCCCAGTCGAAACCGAGGTCGGCCGCGCGGGACGTCATCCGGTAAGCCGAAGCGAGCGCGGGAAGCGAAGCCGGCAGGCTCCCGAGCGGGTCCACGGCGGCGGAGACCCGCTGCTTGCGCCGTTCCCACCCCTGCCGGACATCCCGGGCGTCCGATGCGGTCGCGCCGCCGAATACGTGGGGGTGCCGATCGATCATCTTGGCAGCGATCTTCGCGGCGACGTCGTTGATCGAGAACCAGCCGCGTTCCTCGGCGATGCGCGAAAGGAACAGAATCTGGAACAACAGGTCGCCGAGCTCGTCGGCGAGCGAGCCGGGGTCACCCGAGTCGATCGCTTCGAGAACCTCGTAGCACTCTTCGAGCAGGTAGGTCCGGAGCGTTCCGAGTGTCTGCTCGCGATCCCACGGACACTCGCGCCGAAGTCGTTCCATGAGAGCCACGAGGCGACCAAGTTCTTCCGACACGCGGGAATCATAGCGAGCGGGCAGCGGCGTCCGGGCAGCGAACCGGGCTAAAATCGCGGCAAACATGAGCGAGGGAGACGGGAAGCCCATCCGGGTCGTGGACCGGAGAATGTTCACCCCGGAGGGGGAGCTGCGGCCGGACTTCGAGCCCGAGGATTCCGCACCCGAGCCGACTCCGGCTGCGCCGGCGGCCGGGCGCCCGGCTGCTGCCCCGGCTCCGGCTCCCGCGCCTGCTCCTTCCGAGCCATCCCCGACTCCGCCTCCGGAGCAAGGCGCCCCGGCGCCCGGAGAGCCTCGAAGCGAGTTCGCTCGCATCGTCAGCTCGCTCGCGACGACGGCTTACTCTGCCCTCGGCCTGCTCTCGGACCCGGCGATCGGCGCGCGGCATCGGGACCTCGCGGTCGCGCGACAGATGATCGACTGGCTTGCCGTGCTCGAGCAGAAGACGCGGGGAAATCTTTCGTTCGAAGAGTCCGATCTGCTCTCGCGGGTTCTGTACGAACTCCGTCTCGCGTACGTGGAGGTCGGCCGCGCTCCGCGGTAGCCGGCCCATACCGGTCTTCGTCTTTCTCCTCTGTGCCGGCGCCCTTCCGGCGCAGCCGGTGCCGGCGCAACGCGCGCCTGCCCTTCCCCCTCCCGTGACCCGCGCGCTGTACCGCTTCCACTGGTTCGAGCTTCTCGATGCCCTGCAGGAGAACGACGCGAGGGTCGCGTCGCTCACGCTCGACGAAATGATGAAGGCGGCCCGGTCGATCGGTGTCCGACGTCTCGCCGACTACTCGCGGTACGCCCTGCACGTCGCCCGCCGGGCCGAGCAGTCCGGAAAGACCGGCACCGCGGCGAAGGCGTACGACGCTGCGATCCGGCTCGACGATTCCAGCTTCGACGCCGCGGCATCGCGCGCTTCGTTTCTCGGTCGCCACGGCCGTCTCCGCGAAGCGCTCCGCGCGGTGTCGGCCGCATTCTCCAACCTGGTCGGGAGCGCGGAATCGCGGTTGTCGCTCGCGTCCTCTTTCGCTCTCTCGATCATCGCCGCTTTGATCGCGGCCGCCGTCGCCACGGTCCTCGGCCTGTTTCTCCGGCACGCCCGTCGCATTGCGCACGATCTTCGCGAGACCGCGAGCCGGCCGTTCGGACACCGCGCGGCGGCGCCGATCGCGTTCGTGTTGCTGGCTCTGCCGATCTTCCTCACGTTCGGGCCCCTCTGGCTGCTGTTCTACTGGGCCGTGCTCGCTTACGCCTATTCTGCGCGGGGCGAGCGATTCGCGATCGGTTCCTCTCTGCTCGTTCTCGCGCTCGCCCCGATCGCGATCGAAACCATCGCGCGGGAAAACCTGGTGCGGCGGTCCCCGATCTACCGGGCGGCCGTCGACCTCGAGGAGCGGCGTGAGGACTTCAGCGTCGAGGACGACCTCGCGTCGCTCGCCGCTGCTTACCCCGACCAGCCGGACGCGTGGTTTCTGCTCGCGCGCTACGCCGAGCGCGCCGGGGATAACGGGCGCGCGCTCCTCGCATACGGGCGTGCGATCCAGGCCGACCCGAAGGACTACCGCCCGTTCGTGAACCGCGGGAACGTCCGGTTCCTGGAGGGTGCCTACAACGAGGCGATCAGCGACTACGAGGAAGCCACGCGCCGCGCTCCGGAGTCGGCGGAAGCTTTCTACAATCTCTCCGTCGCGCGGTCGGAGATCTACGACTTCAAGGGGCAGGAACAGGCGCGCGCACGAGCTCTCCAGATCTCCCGCCGCGACGTGGACAGCTGGTCCGCGAGACCCCCGCTCTCCCGTGTCGTGCCCGCTTCTTATCCGGTCGAGAACGCGCGCGAGCGCGCCCGCCTCTGGTCGGCGCGCGCTTCGGGGCGCCCTTCGAACCTGGTTCCTGACCTCCTCGAGATCGCTCTCTCGCCGTGGTGCCTCGCGCCGCTCGGTGCCCTCGTCGCGGCCTGGATCTTCGGCGCGATTCGGACGCGCATCGGCGTCGCAACGGAATGCTCCCGCTGCGGCCGCGCTTTCTGCCGGCGATGCAAGCGGTACGGCGGGCCCGTTCTCTTCTGCGAGCGATGCGTCCGCGTGTACGCCCGCAAGGAGGAAGCCGGAGAAGAAGCGCGTGCGGCGGACCGCCGCGAGACCGCGAGGCGCCTGCGCCGCCGCCGCGATCTGGTGCGTCTCGGTGCGGTCGTCGTTCCCGGCCTCTCCCGGTTCTTCGCCGGGCGTCCGTGGACGGGGATCGCGATTCTCTTCGCGTTCTTTCTCGCCGTCGTGCTCGCGGTGGGCGGCCCGTGGCTCTTCGATCTGGCGCCCCTCGCCCCTTCGCGGGCGTCACTGCCCGGGCGGCTCGCCGCCGCGACGCTCGCACTCGTCCTGTGGCTCGTCGGAATGACCGGTGCGTGGAGGCAGACCCGTGAGTCTTGACGGGAACCTTCGCGTCTTCTCGCTGACCGAGGTCTTTCAGATGCTCGGCATGCAGCACAAGAGCGGAGTTCTCACCGTGGAAGGAGCGAAGGACACGATCAGCGTCGGCTTCCTGACGGGCCACATCGTCTCCGTCGAATCGAGTTCCAACCCGATCGAGAACCGCCTGGGCTCCCTGCTCGTGAAGGCCGGGAAGATCTCGGAGGACGAGCTCGCGGGCGCGCTCGAGATCCAGAAGAGGAAAAACGAACGGCTCGGACGGCTGCTCCTGACCGAAGGCATCGTTCGCGAGGAGGACCTCCGGGAAGCATTCCGGATACAGGTTCATCGGATCCTGTTCACCGCGTTCGCCTGGACCGACGGGCGCTTCCGCTTCGCTCC
>DASUAD010000106.1:0-6323 GCA_035763965.1 Thermoanaerobaculia bacterium
CGGACTGGACGACGGCCGGGGGCCTCTTCCGCGCGAGGAGCTCCTCGCGAAGCTCGAGGTCCCGACGTGGGAGCGGATCTTCCACCTCCGCCGTGCTTTTCTCGCCGGGATGAGCGTCGACGAGGTGGCCGAGCGCACCCGGATCGACCCGTGGTTTCTCGACGTGATCCGCAAGATGGTTCGGGAGGAGACATGCCTCGCTGGAAAGTCGCCCGACGCGCTCTCGCGAGACGAGCTCCGCAACTTGAAACGCCTCGGTCTCTCCGATTCGGCGATCGCGCGCGCCATGCGCTCGACGGAAGTGGCCGTGCGCCAGCGCCGGGGCGAGCTCGGCGTTGTTCCCGTCTACAAGACGATCGACACGTGCGCCGCCGAGTTCGAGGCTTACACGCCGTACTACTACTCGACGTACGAGGACGAGAACGAGTCGCTGCGCACGGACAGGCCGAAAGTCGTGATCCTCGGGGGCGGTCCGAACCGCATCGGCCAGGGGATCGAGTTCGATTACTGCTGCGTGCACGCGTGCTATGCCCTCGCGGCCGCGGGATACGAGACCGTGATGATCAATTGCAACCCGGAGACGGTCTCCACCGACTACGACACGTCCGACAGGCTCTACTTCGAGCCGCTCACGTTCGAGGACGTCACCGCGGTCCTCGACAACGAGAGGCCCGACGGAGTCCTCGTCCAGTTCGGCGGCCAGACGCCGCTGAAGCTCGCCCGTCCGCTCGAGGCCGCCGGCTACCCGATCTGGGGCACCTCGCCCGAGTCGATCGACCTCGCGGAGGACCGCGGCCGCTTCGGACAACTCCTGGCAGAGCTCGATCTCGAGGCGCCCCCGCACGGCGAGGCGCGGACGAAGGAGGAGGCGCTCGGGGTCGCGCGCCGGATCGGATATCCCCTGGTCGTGCGCCCTTCGTACGTCCTCGGAGGCCGCGCGATGGCGATCGTGTTCGACGACGACCACCTCCTCTCGTACCTGGGGCACGCGCTCGAGGCGGCGCCGGAGCACCCGGTCCTGATCGACCGTTTCCTCGACGACGCGTTCGAGTTCGACGTGGACGCGCTCTCCGACGGCAAGAGGACGTGGATCGGCGGAATCCAGGAGCACATCGAGAAGGCCGGCATCCACTCGGGCGACTCGTTCTCGGTTTTGCCGGCGTGGAAGGTCAGCGCGGAGAAGCTCGCCGAAATGGCGGAGGCGACCCGGCGGCTTGGCGAGGCGCTCGAAGTCAAGGGACTCATGAACATCCAGTTCGCGGTCCAGGGCGGGATCCTCTACGTCCTCGAGGTGAACCCGCGGGCGTCGCGCACGGTGCCGTTCGTCTCGAAGGCGATCGGAGTTCCGATGGCGCGCGCGGCGGCGCTCCTCGCGGCGGGGCGGTCACTCGAGTCGCTCGCGCTTCCGGCGGAGCGGCAACCCGATGACTACTTCATCAAGGCTCCGGTGTTCCCGTTCCGCAAGTTCCCCGGCGAAGACACGCTCCTCGGGCCGGAAATGAAGTCCACCGGAGAGGTGATGGGGATCTCGCCGCGCTTCGGCGACGCGTTCGCGAAAGCCTGCGAGGCGATCGGGACCGATCTCCCGCTGGACGGGACGGCGTTTCTGACGGTCAATCCGTATGACAAGGCGACGGTGCTGCCGATCGCCCGCGAGCTCGCCGACCTGGGGTTCCGCCTCTGCGCGACGGAGGGGACCCGCGAGACACTCGGGCAGGCGGGACTCGAGTCGGAGCTCCTCTACAAGGTCAGCGAGGGGAGCCCCAACGCCGTCGAGCGCATGGAGGCGGGGGAGATCCACCTCGTCGTCAACACGCCGCTCGGGGGCGAGGCCCACTACGACGAGGCGGCGATCCGGGCCGCGGCGCTGAGGCTCAAGATCCCGTGCCTGACGACGCTGTCCGCGGCGGCGGCGGCCGTCGAAGGGATCCGCGCGCGCCAGGAGGAGGCAACCGGAGTCGCCTCGCTGCAGGAGTACTACGGGGCTTGAGCGCGCTCGCGTCCGCGGAGCCCGACTTCGTTTCGCCTCCGGCGCGACGGCCCGGAACCGCGGCTCGCTTCCTCCTCTTTCTCGCGGCCGCCGGCGGCAGCGCGCTCGTCCTCACCGTCGGCTTTCCGCCCGGAGCGCGTGACCGGCTTCCGGTGCTTCTCCTGTCGCTGGCGCTCGCGCTCGACGCGGCGTTCCGGCCCGCGCGCGCGGTCCGCGACTTCTGCTACGCGTTCCCGCTCGCGGGTCTTGCCGCGAGCATCTTCGGTTCGGCGGATCCGGTCGCGTGGCCGGTCCTTCTGTTCGGAGGTCTCGCGGCCGGATGGACGTTCCGGTTCCTGTACGACTTCGAGAGCCGGCCCGACCCGTCGCGGCTGGACGGACCTCTTCGCGCCCTCGTCATGGTGTGGGCGATCGCGGCCGTGCTCGCGCTGGTGCGCGCCCGGACGCTGTGGGCGCTCCTGCACGGCCTCGCGGGCCGCGCCGTCAACGGCGAAGACCTCCCGGATGCGGCGGCGTTACGCGAGACCCTGCTCACGTTCGCGATCCTCGCAGCGGGAGCCGCCTTTTTCTTTCTGCTGCGCCGTTCCAGGCCCGAGGTCCGTTCCGCCGCGCTTTCGGCGGCGCTCGTCGGCGGCGCTCTCTCCGCGGCGGCGGCGATCCTGCAGGCGCTCGGCCTCTTTCCCGAAGAGACCCGTCCTTTCTGGAAGCTGACCGGCCGGCACTCCGGCGGGGCGACCGATCCCAACGCCCTCGGCCTTCTCTGCGGCCTCGGCATCGTCGTCCTCCTCGGGCTCGCCATCGGCCGCCGGGAACGGTCGCGCCGGGCGATCGGCCTGATCCTGCCGCTTCCAGTCGCGCTCGCGCTCTCCGGATCGAGAAGCGGCTTTCTGATAGCGCTCGTCGGGAGCGCCGGCGTCGTCGCGTTCGCTTCGATCCGCGGGCGACTGCGCGTGGCACTCGCGGTCGGCGGGTTCGCTCTTGCCGTGGCGATCCTCCAGCTGCGCGGGTCGCCCGGGGCCGTGGGAGGACGCATCGGGCAGCTCTTCCAGTCCGCGGTCTCGCTCGACGACCGCACCTCTTCGCGGCCGATTCTCTGGCGCGCCGCGCTCCGGCTCTTCGCAGAGTCGCCGGTCGAGGGGGGAGGCCTCGGCAGCTTCTCGTGGAGGCTGCCGGAGCTCGTGCCGCCGGGCGTTCGCCTTCCGATGCGCGACAACCCGGGCAGCGCGTATCTCCAGTCGCTCGCCGAAACGGGAGCGGTCGGCTTCGTGTTGATGCTCGTCTTCGTCGCGGCGCTCGTCCGGGAAGCTCTGGCGCGGCGGCGGGATCCGGAGTCGTCGGGCGGCGCGGCGGCTCTCGCCGCGATCCTCCTCGCATTCGTCGTCGGATCCCACTGGCTCGCGCCGGAGGTCTCGCTCCTCTTCTTCCTGCTGGCCGCCCTCGTCGCGATTCCGCAGGAGTCGCGGGAACGGACGGCGACGCCTGCCAGCGCGGTTCTCGCCGCGGCCGTCGGGATCTACGCGGCCGCGGCGCTCCTGGCGGCTTACCGCACGGCGAACCCGGCGGAGACGTTCCGGTACTCGAGACTCATCGGGTTTCATCCGCTGGAGACCGGTCCGGGCGGCCCCTTCCGATGGACGCGGCAGAGGTTTGCGATCCGGGTGCGCGCCGACGCCCCGCAGCGGCTCTCGCTCGCGAACTACTCGCCGGAGGGGAAGCCGGTCGAGATGAGCGTCCGCGCGTCCGATGTCGGTGAGCGGGTTCTCTATCGGCGGTCGGTTCGTCCGGGAGAGTCCGTGAACCTGGCCCTGCGGTCGGGAGGCCGGGCACGCGCGTTCCTTTTCGAGCTCAACCGGTCGTTCGTGCCCAAGCGGCTCACCGGCTCGGAGGATCGCCGGGAGCTCGGCCTTCTCGCGGTGCTCCCGGAGGACGCGATCAGACCGAGCCGCTGATCTCTCGGCGGCGGATCTCGACTACGAGAAACGGGTTCAAGCCGCTCGCCGCCAGGATCCGAAACGGCCGTACGGCCATGAGGCCGAGCAGCAGCCGGGCGGGCTCCGCAAGGAGGGCGCCGTACCACCGCTTCCTCACCTGCCGGAACTGGAGCCGCCGGTGAGGGCTGTGAAAGCCGACGGTCGCTCCCGGAGAGACCTGCCGGACGAGGCTCCGCATCTCGGCGGCGGTCGGGAGAAAACCCTCTCTTCGGCCGTGCCAGCGCGCCGCGCCCGGACGGTCACCGTGCCAGAAGTCGATCGGGAACGCGCCGTTGGGAAAGTCGAGCCAGATCGTTCCGTCGGCAGCCGTGACCCGGAGGAGCTCGGCCAGGAAGCGCACTCGGTCGGCGTCCCTGGCCGGCAGAGGGCGGACTTCATAGCGCTCGGAGCGGGACTCGGCGACGCCGATGTGCTCGAGCACTCCCGACGCGACGACCACGTCGAAGAACCCATCGGGAAACGGCAGGCAGCTCCCGTCCGAGACCGACAACCGTTCGCGCCATTCTCTCTCCCGCCACTGCCACTTCCGCAACGCCGATGGATCATTTCCCCACGCGGCGACTCCCGCCTCGTTCAGCAGGTCCACCGAGATCCCGTTCCCGCAGCCGCAGTCGAGGACCTTCCACGCGTGACCGGAACGGCCGCTCCGCCGGCGCGCGCTCTCGATCCAGGGCAGGTAGTAGTCGTGGATTCGCGACATCGCTCCCGCGGTTTCGTGATCGAGGCCGAGGCGAGCCGTTTCCGAAAGCTCCGAGCCCGGCTGAAAACGATCGTAGTAGTTCCCCGAGACGAAGTCCGCGATTCCGTATTCGACGGGATAGAGGTGGTCGCAGCTCGCGCAGGAGAGACCTTCGTCCCGCTGCGCGAGGCGCGAACGGCACGACGGGCAGATGTACGCGTTCGAGGGCGCGGGCCCCGGTTGGGCCCCCCTACTTCTCACAAACGACCAGGTCCTGAAAGATCGGCGACTCGACGTGGCCGGACCACTGCCCTCTCGAGACGGTGTGTCGCCGGAACCCGGCTGCGTCTATCTCCGCCATGAGTGCGGCCTCGTCGACGGCCACCCCCTCGCCCGGGTTCGCGCTGCTGGTCAGCCGCACGGGACCGTCAACCACCGGGAACTGATAGCGCGGCGGCAGCCGAGTCAGCCGCGGGGTCGACTCCTCGTTCAGCAGAAAGAACGTCGCGATCAGGCGGCCGCCCGGCTCGAGGACGCGATGGGATTCACGCAGGTACTGTCGCATCTCGGGAAACGTCAAGTGCGTAAACACCGAGAACGCGAAGGCGCAGTTGAAAGTCCTCTCCGGAAACGGAAATCGAAATTCCGCGGCGGGAGCTCCGCACAGCGAGTATTCGGAGTTCCGAACCGAAACGTGGCGAAATCGGAAGTTCGGATTCCCGCGGCTGATTCGCCGCCGGCACCAACGGACCGCTCCGCGAACGACGTCGAAGCCCTCGTACACGACGTCACGGGGCACCCGTCCGGTGAGCGGCAGTGCCACGCGACCCACGCCGCAGCCGATGTCGAGGAGGCGAGACCCCTCGCGAACGTCGCCGTTTTCCAGGACGAGTTCCGCGAGCTGGCCACCAACGGCGACGAAATCCCCGTCCCCCACGAATCGAAGCCGGAGTGGTGGAAGCTTCCGGTCGATCTTTCCCGTCAGACCGAGGCGGAGATCTATGTGGGCCGCTCCGATCCAGCGGACGAGGCGCGCGATCGGAGGCCACATGCGCTCGGCTAGGTGCGGCGGGGCGTCGTCCGCGGATAACGACCGACGCGCGCGCGGTGCGCGGCCAGCCGCGACTTGACGTCCTCCAACCGGTCGCCGCCGGTCGATTCGAGCAGCGCGTCGGCGAGGACGTACGCCAGCATCGCCTCGGCGATGACGCCACATGCCGCGACGGCCGTCACGTCGCTCCTCTCGTAGGCCGCGCGGGACGCCTTTCCGGTCTCGAGATCCACGGAGTCGAGGCCGCGCGCGAGCGTCGAGAGGGGCTTCATGTAGACGACCGCGATCACGTCCTCGCCGTTCGTCACTCCCGCCTCCAGGCCTCCGGCACGGTTCGTTCGCCGCGTGAGACCGCCGCGCTCACCGGGCTCGATCTCGTCGTGCGCACGCGAGCCGGGGCCGCGCGACGTCTCGATCGCCGATCCGAGCTCGACGGCCTTGACGGCGGGAATCGACAGCAATGCCCCGCCGATCCGCGAGTCGAGCTTGCGGTCCCACGAGGCGTAAGAACCGAGCCCCGCGGGCACGCCGCGCGCGCCGACGAGGACCGATCCGCCGAGCGTGTCGCCGTCCCGTTTCGCCGCGTCCACCGCTTCGACCATTCTTTTCTCG
>DASUAD010000107.1:0-3241 GCA_035763965.1 Thermoanaerobaculia bacterium
CGCCACCGCCATGGCGAGCGGGAGGAGGAGCTCGCTAGTCCAGTCGATCGTCATGGAGATGGAACTTCATCGGCGCGCCATAGATCTCCTGCAGGCGTTCGGGCGTCAAGATCTCGAGCGGCGGGCCGAACCAGCTCCGGCTGCGGGCGAGGCAGAGCACCTGCGTGGCGTAGCGGTAGACCAGGTTCAACTCGTGCGAGACGAGGAGCAGCGTGAGATGCCGGCTTTCCTGAACGCGGCGGATCATCGCGTACAAGTTTTCCTGTCCCGGCTCGTCGACGCCGGCAGTGGGCTCGTCGCACAAGAGCACGCTCGGATCGCCCATCAGGGCAAATGCGATCAGGAGTCGCTGGAACTGGCCGCCGGAAAGCGTGCCGATTGGCTTCGACGCGACCGATGGGGCGAGGCTCACGAGCTCGATCGCGCGCGAGACCTCGCCCGGCTCGCGATTCGCGACGTCCGCCTTGGCGCGGAGAAGGTCGATGCCCGTGATCGGCAGGTTTCGCTCGATGTCGAGCTTCTGGGGGACATATCCGATCGTCGTTCCCGGCGCCCACCGGATCTGGCCGCGGCTCGGAATCGTCCCGATCAGGGCCTTCAGGAGAACCGTCTTCCCGGAACCGCTGGGCCCGATGATCGCGAGCGTCTCACCCTCGGAAACGGAGAAGGTGAGGTCTCGCAGGATCGAGGTTCGCCCGAGCTCGATGGACAACCGCTCGACCTCGAGGACGTTCGACACGGTCGGCGACGGCCGTCCGAGGAGACCGCGGTTACCGCTTGTCGATCGGGACGTACGGCTGCGGGTACTCCGGGCCGACGTACTCAGCGCGGGGACGGATCAGGCGGTTGTGCTCGTACTGCTCGAGGACGTGCGCCGCCCACCCGGAGACCCGAGACACGGCGAAGATCGGGGTGAACAGGTCCGCCGGGATCCCGAGCATGGAGTACACGGACGCGGAGTAGAAGTCGACGTTCGAGTTCAGCCTCTTCTCCTCGTTCAGAATCTTCTCGATCCGGCGGGACATGTCGTACAACTTCGTCTCGCCGGACGATTCGGCGAGCGCCTTCGACATCGAGCGCAGCTGGGTCGCACGCGGGTCCTCCGTGTGGTACACGCGATGCCCGAATCCCATGATCTTTTCTTTGCGCGCGAGCTTCTCGTGGATGTACTCGTCCACGCGATCGAGCGATCCGATCTCGACCAGCATCTTGAGGACGGCCTCGTTCGCCCCGCCGTGCAGCGGTCCCTTCAAGGTGGCGACGGCGGAAGTGATCGCCGAGTGCATGTCGGACAGGGTCGCAGCCGTCACCCGGGCGGCGAACGTCGAGGCATTCAGCTCGTGGTCGGCGTGCAGGACGAGGGCCACGTCGAAGGCGCGCTCCGCCTCCGCGCTCGGCTTCGAGCCCTTGAGCATCCGAAGGAAGTCCTCGGCGTGACCGAGAGACGGGTCGGGCGTGACGACCGGCTGTCCCTGGCGAAGCCGATGGTGGGCGGCGACGATCGTCCCGATCTGGCCGGTGAGCCGCACCGCCTTGCGCCGATTCGCCGGTCGGCTCATGTCGCGGACGTCGGGGTCGGTCTCGGCGAGCGCCGAGACCATCGTGCGCAGAGCGTCCATCGGCGTCAGGTGCGGAACGACCGATGAGAGGAGCTCGAGCATCTCCGGTGGAAGTCCGCGCTCCGCGCCGATCGCTCCACGCACCTCTTCGAGCTCCTCGCGCCGGGGGAGCCGGCCTTCCCAGAGGAGGAAGCAGACCTCCTCGAAGGTCGACTTCTCCGCGAGCTCGTGGATGTCGATCCCGCGATACGAGAGGATCCCCCGATCTCCGTCGATGTAGCAGATCGAGGAGTCGGCGGCGACGACGTCCTCGAGTCCCGCTTTGAAGCTCTTGACGTCGGCCATCAGATCGCCTGCCATGCTCCCGGTATGATGAGTACGCCCCCGGATTCCCGGTCGATTCGTTCGGGTCAGCTCTCCACGGCCGCCGGAATCGCGGGATCGAGCCCCGGGAACTGCGCCAGCCAGGCCCGGCGCTCGACCCGGAGCTTGTCCACCAGGGCGCGATATTTCTCCGGTGCGTAGTACGTCCGCGGGGAGTACTTCGCGAGATCCAGGCCCGGCACCCGCTTCGGCGTCTCGTAACCCCAGTCCGGGTCCTTTTCCCACTCGATGCCTTCCTTCGCGATCTGCTTCATGATTTCGGTCGAGACCTTGATCGAGATCTTCTCGCCGGCGAATCCGTCGTTCGCGCCGATCGAGCCGGTGTTCAAGATGTAGGCCTCCATGTCGGGGTTGGCGCTCAGGATGGCGAGCAGTCGGTTGCCCTCTTCCGCCTCCGGCCCCACGATGAACGGGTTCGTTCCGACCTCGCGTTTCGCCTGGCCGGCCTTCGTCGGATCCCCCGCAGAGGTCTCGATCGACTCGCCGAGCATGAAGTAGGCGGCCGCCTGCTCGGCGCTCAGGCGTGCGCAGACCGGCACCACGTCGTTTCGTCGGGTGATGAAGACGATCTTGTTCGCCTTCTCGAGGTCGATCCCCTCGCCGGTGCCCTTGATGTACCGGCGCAGCACGACGCCTCGTCCGTTCGAGGTGATCGACGTGTCGAGGAAGTCGACCTTCCCGTTCTCGTCGAGCTTGATGTTCTCGTAGACCGCGGTGGGGTGCGTCGCCGCGCCCCAGAGCACGGTCTGCGACGGCTCGAGACCCTCGGTCTTGATGTAGAAGCCGTCCTCGGTCCCGTAGGCCGCGCCTTCCGCCGTCATCAGGACGACGTCGTCCTGCTTGATGATCGCGCGTTCGGGGTCCTGCAACCCGTGGTCGTGGAGCGTCAGCGTCGTCTTGCCCGTACCGGAGAGGCCGAACAGCAGGAAGCCGACGTCGCGGAGCTCGCCGTCCGGGCCGATGACGCGGAGCACCTTCGATCCGGCGTGGAGTCCCAGCCCGCCGCGCCGCTTGATCCAGTACATCGCCTGGCGCAGCATCGACTTCTTCGCCTCGCCCGGATAGTCGCTCCCGAGGATGTACGTGTATCCCTGATCCACGTCGAGGAAGATCAGCCGCTCCTCCCAGTCCGGCACGTAGACCGAAACGAAGTCCGGCTCCTTCTTCGAGTTGGACGGGAAGAGCATGTTGTGCCACATGAACGCAATGCGCGCGTACTCGCGCGGGACGTAGAGCCGGCAGTGAATCGGCACGTCCGGGCTCATTCCCATGCGGCGATCCACCTGGATGAGCTCCAT
>DASUAD010000108.1:0-3108 GCA_035763965.1 Thermoanaerobaculia bacterium
ACGCGTCCTTCGTCGACCCGCCGCGCGAGAAGGGGGCGGTCTGGCTCGCGCCGCGGCTCGTCGCGCAGATCCGGTTTCAGGAGTGGACGCACGACTGGCGGCTGCGTCAGCCCGTATTCCTCGGGCTGCGGGACGACAAGAGGCCCGACGAAGTCGCTTTTCCGGAGCCCGCGTGACCGCGTCACGCGGCGGGCGGCTCCCCGGAGATCGGATCGAGCCGGAAGAGCTGCCGATACGCGTCTCCAACCCGGACAAGGTCTTCTGGCCGGACGAGGGCTACACGAAGCTCGACCTCGTGCGTTTCTACGCGCTCGTGTTTCCGCAACTTCGACCGTGGGTGAAGGACCGGCTGCTCTCGCTCAAGCGCTGCCCGAACGGCCTCCTCGGAAAGTGCTTCTTTCAGAAGGAGAAGCCGGAGTCGATGCCGCCCGACACGCCCACGAAACGCATCGTCCACGAGAACGGGGTGCGCAACTACGTCGTCGGAGGAAAGCTCGAGACGCAGCTCGCGCTGGCGAACCTCGGGTGCATCGCGGTCCACGTGTGGGGCGCTCGGGCCCCGAATCCACGACAGCCGGACTGGGTCTGCTTCGACCTCGATCCCGATTCGGGAAAGTTTGCCGACGCGGCGCGCGCCGGCGTGAAGGTCAAGGCGGCTCTCGACGCGTTGGGGCTCACGTCTTTCGCAAAGACATCCGGTAAGAAGGGACTCCACGTGTTCGTACCGATCCGGGTCGGACCCGATGCGGACGAAGTTCGCTGGTTCGCCGACACTCTCGGAACCAAGCTCGCCGCGGCGTATCCGAAAGAGCTGACGATGGAGGGCTCGATCGCGAAGCGGAAGGGACGCGTTTACCTGGACCCCTTCCGCAACGGCTTTGCGCAGACGGTCGTCAGTCCGTTTTGCGTGCGCCGATTCCCGCGCGCGCCGGTCTCGACTCCTCTCGCGTGGTCGGAGGTCAAGCCGACGCTCGATCCGGGCACCTTCAACATGGGCAACTTCGACAGGCGTCTCGCGAAGACGGACCCGTGGGCCGACTTCTGGAAGTCGCGACAGGATTTGAAGCCCGCTCTTCAGGCACTGAAGCGCATGTAGGCGCGAGCCGGAAATCGGCAATCGACGTTTTCGATCGCGATCGGCGGTTTCCGATTTACGCTTCCCCGCGCGTGGGCACTCTCGAAAAGCTGATTCGGTTCCTCGGCCGGAGCTTCGGTCCGCCCCGACTCTTCCTCGTCGTCGCGGCGTGGGTCCTCGCGCTGGGCGCCTGGGGGATGGTCGCGCGCACGTACCTCCCGATCGAGCACCGGACCCGCTGGGAGATCCCGCTCGAACTGAGGGCTCCGCTCTACGCGAAGTTCGACTCGGGCTGGTATCTCGCGATCATCGAGTGGGGCTACGGCAAGCCGCCCCCCGACGGGAAGCCGTCGAACCACGCCTTCTTCCCCCTGTATCCCACGGCCGCGAAGGTGCTGCGCGACACGTTCGCTTTCGACGGCTTCCATGCGGGTCTTCTCGTGACTTATCTCTGCCTCTTCCTGGCGATGAGCCTCTTCTTCCGCGAGGGCGTCGCCCGGCTCGGCGAGAGGAAGGCATGGCACGCGGTCGCGTTCCTCCTGCTCTTCCCCACGGCGTTTTTTCTCGCGGCGGTGTACGCGGAGTCCATGTTCCTTCTCTTCGCGCTGCTCGCCTTCCGCGACGCCCGGGCCGGTCCGAGCGGGAAGGCCGTGCTCTGGGGATTCCTCCTCGGCCTGACGCGCGCGTCCGCGCTCGCCGTCGCGCCCGCCCTCTTTCTCGCCGCTCTCGAGCCGCGCGGGCCCGACGGCAAACGACGGTGGGGCCGGGCGCTCGTCGTCGGGGTGGTTCCCGCAGCGACCGTCTTCCTGTGGATCTTCGGCATCGGCTGGATCTACGGTGAGCCCGGGCTCTTCTTCCGCTCGATGGAGGGGTGGCACCGCGGCACGAGCTCGCTCTCCGGGGTCGGTGCCTGGTTCTTCTCGATGGGACTGCGTTTCAAGCACATGTCGTGGCGCACCGATCCGAGTCTCGCGCTCGACTACGGGCTGGCGTTCGTCTTCGTCTGCGTCGGGGTCTTCCAGCTCGCGAAGAAACGGTGGTCCGACGCCGCCTGGACGGGCGCGGCGGTCGCGCTTCCGATGACCACGGGACTCTCGGGCGGCATGCCGCGGTTCTTCCTCGTCGTCTATCCCGTGTATTACGCGCTGGTCGAGGGGTCGCGAGGCCGCCCGCGCCTCCGGCTTCTGTGGTGGCTCGTTTCCGGAATCCTCCTTCTCGCCGCCGCGGCGCGGTTCGTGAACTGGCACTGGGTCGCCTGACGCCGTGAACCCCGCCGAGTACGCGGCGATGTTCGCCGTCGAGGACCGTCACTGGTGGTACGTCGGTGTTCGGCGCGAGGTGGAGCGGTGGCTGGAGGGGCTTTCCTCCTCGGGCGGAGAGCGGTCGCGGATTCTCGACGCGGGCTGCGGAACCGGAGGGCTCCTCGCGAACCTGCGGACGGGCGCGTGGAAAGCCGGGCTCGAGGCGTCGCCCCATGGTATTCGCCTCGCGCGCTCGCGCGGCGACGCACCGCTCGTACAGGGAACCGTCTCAACGCTTCCGTTCGCGGACGGATCGTTCGACGTGGTCGTCTCGATCGACGTTCTCTGTCACTCCGGAGTGGAGGAGCGGCAGGCCGTCGAAGAAGCGGCGCGCGTCCTTCGTCCCGGAGGGCGGCTGCTCCTCCAGGTCCCGGCCTTCGACTGGTTGCGCGGTGAACACGATGCCGCGGTGTGGACGAAGCGGCGCTATCGCCGTTCCGAGATCGCGAAGCTCCTCGAGGGCGCCGGACTGACGGCGCGGCGGTGCGCGTACCGCAACACGCTCCTCTTTCCGCTGGCCGCCGTCGCCCGTCTGGCGAAGAGAGGACGGAAATCCCGCGCGGGCGCCCGGTCCGACGTCCGGCCGGTGCCGGCGCCGCTCAATACGCTCCTTTCGGGAGTGCTCGCGCTCGAGCGAGGGCTCCGACTCTCCCTTCCGTTCGGGCTCTCGGTGTTCTGCGTCGGCGAGAAGCCGTCGGGTCCTCCGAGCCCGTCCCCGCGGGATTGAACTGC
>DASUAD010000109.1:0-2911 GCA_035763965.1 Thermoanaerobaculia bacterium
CCGCGAAGAGCGCCGAGCTCATCAGGCCGGCCGCGAGCGTCTTCTTCCACCAGTTCGCGCTCGATTGCATCTCTCCGACCTCCTTCCTTTCCCGCTGCGTTTCGCGTCGCAGCGATGATCGGAGAGTGCGATATGTGTGCCACTCCGGAAGTGGCTGAGTCGAAGAGAGTTGATGTAGTGACCGATGTCACACGACGCGGGAGAGGAAGACGGAAGACGGGAGACGGAAGACGGGAGGCGGAGAAAGGGGCTTCCGCGTTCGATTCTCGATTCCCGATTTCCGATTCCCGTCTCCGCCTATTCCGCTTCGGCGAAGAGCTCCGCGATCTTGAGCGCGTGATCGTCGAGGTGCTCGCCGTTGACGTTCGCGAGCACCGCGACCGCGAGGCGCGACTCGGGTACGAGAACGAGCACGGAACGTCCGCCCGGCGTGCGTCCGCTCTGCACGAGCCGCCGGCGCCCGCCCCCGTCCACTCCGATCTGCCAGCCGAGGCCGTAGCCCGTGCTCTCGCCCACAGACGTCCTCTGTGCCGTGAAGAGGAGCGCCGCGGATTCGCGCTTCACGAGGCTGCCCCTCAGGAGCGCCATCCCGAAACGCGCGAGATCTTCGGCCGTGGAGACGAATCCACCCGCTCCCCACTTGCACGTGTTGTCCGCCGGCGTGGCTGCGGAGAGCATCCCGAACCATCCCCGTTCGTAGGGCGTCGCTGTGTGGGGGGCGGGCGCGCGCGGGTCGTCGATCAACGTCGACGTCATTCCCGCGGGGCGGAAGACTTTCTCCTGGAGGCAGGAGACGAAGTCCTGACCGCACGCGCTCGCGACGACCGCGGAGAGGAGAACGTATCCCGGCGTCGAATGGAGGAAACGCGATCCCGGAAGGCGGGACAGCGGAAGAGCGGCGAACGATCGGATCGCCTCCTCCGGTTGCCCGCAGTGCCGGTTCGATCTCTCCGGCGCGATGGCCGGGATCCCCGAGAGATGCGCCGCGAGCATGCGCGGCGTGATCGGGTATGCCTTCTCCGGGAACGAGGGTACGTATCGCTGCACCGGGGCGTCGAGATCGATTCGACCCTCGTCGGCCAGCCGCAGGAGCGCCGTGGCGGTCAGAGCCTCCGAGACGCGATCGATCCGAAACTGGGTCGTCGAGGTCACGGGGATCTGACGCCGCACGTTCGCGTATCCGAAACCGGCCGACCACACGAGCTCTCCGTCGAGCCCGACGGCGACCGTCGTTCCCGGATAGAGCTCGAGGACGTCGGCGAGCAGACGGCGCGCCCGTTCGATCGTGCGCCTCCGGGAAGCGGACGCGGAGCCTGCGTCGAAGACCGACTCCACGTCGGCCATGGCCATCCCCGCGCACGAGAGCGCGAGTGCGAACGCAACGAACTTTTTCCGAGCGAGCCGTGACAACGTCGCAGGGCTCCCTGCGTATCTAAACGACCCGGACGAAGAAAAAGTTTTCAGGGATCGCTCCACGAGCCTGCGGGACAGCAATCGTAGTGCCGCGAGACGGCGCCCGCGTTGAAAGTGGGACGAACGCCACTTTTTCGAGGACGGCGGAGAAATAGTTTTCCTCTCGCAGATCGTCCGGCTGATGGCGTGGTGGCGGAAAGACATTGCGGAATCCGAGGAGTCGAACGGGAAAAGGTCTGCGCGCGTCCGCTCGACGGCCGTCCCGAACGCGTGCCGCTTCGTCCCTCTTTTCCGGCGGTGTGCGCGCACCGCCATCGCCGCCCGCCATCCAAGATTTTGATGAAGCGTCCGGAGATCTGGAGCGCAGGCGCGACGGGATTTCTCGGTGACCGATCCCGTCCAGACGGACGGTGAATTCGTCCCCGGACTCGCGGGTTCCGTCGCGCACGTTTCGCGCCGGCGCGTGGCAACCGCGTTGCTCATTGGGCACCCCCGTGAACGCTTCGTTCATCGTGGTTCGAACGCGAATTGGAGGGTGCAAATGAAGACCGGTAGGTTCCTGTCGGTGGCGGCGGCCGGGCTCCTGGCTTCCGCGCTCGCGCTCGCGCAGGGAATCCCCACGGGATCGATCACGGGCAAGGTCACGTCCGAAGGGAACGCGCCCCTTCCGGGCGTGACGGTCACGGTGACGTCGCCGGCGCTCCAGGGCACGCGGGACGTGACGACCAGCAGCAACGGCGACTACATCTTCAATCTGCTGCCGCCCGGCGCCTACACGGTCCGGTTCGCTCTCTCCGGCATGACCGGAGTCGAGCGCACGACGGCGCTCGCGGCAGGAGCGGTCGATCACATCGACGTCGAGCTCCGACCCGCGGCCGTGGCCGAGACGGTGACCGTGTCGGGCGAAGCCGGAGAAGCCGCGGCGATCGAGTCCCCGCAAGTCGCCGCGACATACAAAAAGGAGTTCATCGAGAAACTGCCGGTTGCCCGCACGCTCGCGGCGACGACGCTGCTGGCACCCGGCGTGACGAACAACGGTCCGGGGGGCAACGACCGCCTGGCGTCGATCGCCATCTCCGGAGCGCCATCCTTCGACAGCCTGTTCCTGATCAACGGAGTGGTCGTCAACGAGAATCTGCGCGGGCAGCCGCACGACCTCTTCATCGAGGACGCGATCCAGGAGACGACGGTCATCACCGGCAACGTCTCCGCGGAGTACGGGCGCTTCACCGGCGGGGTCGTGAGCGCCCTCACGAAGTCGGGAGGCAACAGCCTGTCCGGCTCCTTCCGCACCAGCTTCACCAACGAAAAGTGGGTCGAGAACGACCCCCTGAACGAGAGCCGCGGCCTCGACCCCCGAATCGGCAAGACGAACCCGGTCTACGAGGCCACGCTCGGCGGTCCCATCTGGGTGGACCACATCTGGGGATTCGGCGCGTTCCGCTCGGCGGGAACGTCGACGTCGCGCCAGACGAACCCGACGGCCGGACCGGGCTCC
>DASUAD010000110.1:0-2456 GCA_035763965.1 Thermoanaerobaculia bacterium
CCACCACGTCGCGTAGGTCGAGAACTTGTAGCCGCGCCGGTGCTCGAACTTCTCGACCGCCTTCATGAGGCCGATGTTTCCCTCCTGGATCAGGTCGAGGAACTGCAGGCCGCGGTTCGTGTACTTCTTCGCGATCGAGACCACGAGGCGCAGGTTCGCCACGATGAGCTCGTGCTTCGCCTGGTCGGCCTCCTCTTCCCCTTCGCGCACCATCCGCAGCGTCTTCTTGACGTCCTCGTGAGAGACGCCGAACTTCTGCTCGAGCTCCCGGAGCGTCTTGCGGTACTTGGCGATGCGCCGCTTGTAGAAGTCGATGCGTGTGGCGTTCTTCTCCTTCTTGAGCGTGTTCGTGTCCTGACGGATCGTCGACTCGGGCACGGACATCTGCCGGTCGATGTCCTTCAGGATCCCGATCGCCCGGTTGAGAACGGCCGGCGTGAAGTCCGCGGCGCGGATCAGCCGGGCCATGTCGGCGATCCGCTTGTCGATCGACGCTTCGATCCGCGCGAGGGCCTTCGTGCCCTTCTTGATCGTGCGCGCCTTGAACTTCATCCGCTTGATGTCTTTGTCGAGCGCGCCGATCTTCTTGAAGCTGGCGAGCACCGACTCGATGCGCTGCGCCGCGCGGTCGTCGAGGTCCTCGGCGTCTTCCGGGATGTTGACGAGCTCGTTGACCATGCGCGAGTCGCGCCCCGCGTTCTCGAGGAGCTTCAGGATCTCTTCGAGGACGATCGGGTTGTTCGCGAGCGCCTGGTAGATCTTCGCCTCGCCCTGCTCGATGCGCTTCGCGATGCGGACTTCGCCCTCGCGGTCGAGGAGCTTGACCGTCCCCATCTCGCGCAGGTACATGCGAACGGGGTCGTTCGTCTTTTCGACGGCTTCACGCGCCTCCTCGGCGGTCTCCGCGTCGAGCGCGGCACGCTTCCGGGCGGCGCGGTCGGGATCCGTGACGATCTCGATCCCCAGGTCGAAGAAGCGCTCGTACACCTGCTCGAGCTCGCGCGGGCTGCCGACGAGCTCGTCGGAGATCACCGTCTGGATCTCCTCGTAGAGCAGGTAGCCCTTGTTCTTCCCCTCCTTGAAGAGGATCGAGACTTCCGGATACTTTTCGTCGATTACCAAGTTCGTTCCTTTCGACGGAGCCTCAACGCTTGAGCTCCACGATTCGTTTCCCGATCTCCTGCTTGCGTTTCAACAGGCGCTCCAGCTCTTCTCCTTCGTCCGCCGATTCCGCGCGCCGGATTGCGTCCTGGACAGTCGCCTGTTGCCTTTCCAGATACTTCGTCTCGAGCCGGCGAAGGAGACGCAGGATCTCCTCCTCCGTCGCCTCGGGGCTGTCCTCGAGCGCGAGCCGGGACACGAGAGAGATTTCGCTCGATTCTCTAAAGTGAGCCAGCTGCGCGTGAAAATCAACCGCTCCTGAACCGCCCCCGGCCTTTCCAAACGTTTCGACCAGCCCCCGAACTCCCGGATGCGTCAGGTGCTCTGCACTTAAACGGCTTCGAATCAATGGGATATGTTCTCCACCCCGAATCAGCAGCTGAAGCAGCCGGCGCTCCGGGGCGGGTATTTCCCCTTCGTATAACACCGATCCATTTCCGCGCGTTCCCCCGCCGGGTGAGGCCGGAGAAGGGGCCGGCGGAGCACCGCTTCGGGCGCCGGGAGCCTGGGAGCCTGGCCCTGCCGTCCCCCGGTTCGCGGGATCGGCGGACCAGAGGACCTCGACGGGCACGCCCACCTCCTGCGAGACACGCCGGTACTCCTCGTACCGGAGGATCCGATCGGGGATCGCAGAGAGAACTTCCAGGACTGCCCGGATCCTATCCTTCTTTTCCTCTACGGGAATGTGGCTTTCGGAGGGTCGGAGCTCCTCGAGAAGCCACGGGAGGTATCCGGGAGCCGCGTCGATCCGGGCCGCGAGCGCTTCGGGACCCTCGCGGCGGCGCACGTCGTCCGGGTCCTCGTCGGCCGGGAGCCGCGCGACGGACACCTCGAGCCCCTGGGCGAGCAGGTGGGAGAGCGCGGCGCGGGCGGCGTTGCGCCCGGCCGAATCACCGTCGTAGCAGACGACGACGCGCGGCGCGAGACGCTTCAGCTTTGCGGCCTGTTCCGGGGTCAGCGCGGTCCCCATCGAGGCGACCGTCTCCTCGACGCCCGAGAGGTAGAGCGCGAGGTGATCGAAGCAGCCTTCGGCAAGGACGGTTCTCTCGCGCCGGCGAATCGCCTCGCGCGCTTCGGTCAGTGCGTACAGGAGCCTCTTCTTGAGGAAGATCGGGGACTCGGGAGAGTTCAGATATTTCGGCTCGTCCTCGGGGGAGAGCGCGCGTCCGCTGAAACCGACCGGGCGACCGCGCTCGTCCCGGATCGTGAAGACGAGGCGGTTGCGGAAGCGGTCGTACGATCCGCGCCCCTCGGAACGCGGTTGCAGCAGTCCCGCTTCGGCGAGCAGGCTCTCC
>DASUAD010000111.1:0-2053 GCA_035763965.1 Thermoanaerobaculia bacterium
ACGAGGAGAGTGCCGAGCGGAATCGCCGTCTGGCGGATCCCGAGCGCGAGGCCACGCTCGCTCGGCGAGAACCAGAACATGACGGCGCGACCACTGGCCGCGTTCACGCTCGCCCCGGCTGCGCCCGACAGGACGAGCGACACGAACAGCACCTCGAACGATCCCGCGCCTGCGGCACCGACGAGGCAGGCAGCGGATCCCGCGAGGCCGAGCGTGAGCACGAGGCGCTCGCCGTAGCGGTCCGCGGCGAGCCCCCAGGGAAGGAGCGTGACGCACGCACCGACCCACACGGCTGAAAGGAGTGCGCCCACCTGGCCGAGCGAGAGCCCGTAGTCCTCGCGGAGGACCGGCGCCAGGACACCGAGCCCGACCGTGCTTGCGGAGAAGCTCGCCTGGGCGACCGTCCCGGCCGCGAGAACGGCCCAGCGATAGGGACTCGCCGCTACAGCCCGAAGGGGTTGATCGGACGGGCGCCGGTCGAGACGATGACGCTCTTCGTCTCGAGGTACAGCTCGAGCGTCTCGAGCCCGAGCTCCCTGCCGAAGCCCGATTGCTTGTACCCGCCGAAGGGAATCCCCGGGAATGCCGTGTACGGCATGTTGATCCCGACGGTTCCGGACTTGATCCGCGCCGCGATGCGGTGTCCTCGGGCCGGATCACCCGTCCACACCGTCGCCATGAGCCCGTAGCGGACGTCGTTCGCGAGCCGGATCGCGTCCTTCTCGTCCTCGAACGGAATGACCGTCACGACCGGGCCGAAGACCTCCTCCTGGGCGATCTCGAGCTCGTTCGTGGCCGCCACGACGGTCGCCGGATAGAAGGCGCCAGACCCGTCCGGGACCGCACCGCCGGTGACGATCTCGGCGCCTGCGGCGGAGCCGCGCTCGACGTACCCATGCACGCGCTCGCGGTGCGCGGTCGAGATGAGCGAGCCCATCTGCGTCTCGGGATCGAGCGGGTCGCCGACCTTGATCGCACCCGCGAAGTCGGACATCTTCGCGACCACCTCGTCGTAGAGCGGCTTCTCGACGAGAAGGCGCGAGCGCGCCTCGCAGCTCTGCCCAGCCGCATAGAAGATCGCCCACGCGGAGCTCGGGATCGCGCTACCGAGTTCGGCATCCGCGAACACGAGGTTCGGGCTCTTACCGCCGAGCTCGAGCGTGACCCGCTTCACGGGATTCGAGGCGAGCCGCATGATCTCCCCGCCCGTCCTCGTCGAGCCCGTGAAGGCGACCTTGTCCACTCCCGGATGCCGCACGAGGTACGCGCCGGTCGTCGGGCCGTCGCCGGGGACGACATTGACGGCGCCCGCGGGGAAGCCGGCCTCCGCGGCGAGCTCGGCGAGCCGGATCGCGGTGAGCGGCGTCTGCGGGTCCGGCTTGAGGACCACCGAACACCCCGCCGCGAGTGCGGGCGCGAGCTTCCAGGTCGCCATCATCAGCGGGTAGTTCCAGGGGACGATCTGCGCGGCAACGCCGACGGGCTCCTTCAGCGAGTAGAAGAGAAGCGATCCTCCAATCGGGTTCGAGCGGCCGCCGATCGTGGCGGTCGCGGAGCCGTAGAAGCGGAAGTTCTCGACCGCCTGGTGAAGCTCGGCCTTGACGGAGGAGATCGCCTTCCCGACGTTCCGCGATTCGAGCTCGGCGAGCTCGGCGCGGTTCGCGGCGATCGCGTCCGCCAGTGCGTGGAGGAGGCGCGCGCGTTCGGTGCCCGGAGCCTTGCCCCAGTCGCCGTCGAGCGCAGCCCGCGCCGCCTCGACGGCGCGGTCGACGTCGGCCTCGCCGGCGAGCGCCGCGCGGGCAAGCGTCTGGCCCGTTGCGGGCTCGGTCAGCTCGCGCACCTCGCCGGACACCGACTCCGTGGATTCCCCGCCGATGAAGAGTCCGTACTCGCGGTCGGCAGCGATCGCCACGGCCGGAATCTACCCGGCGGCGGGCTCCGCGGGCGCGGTCGCGAGCAGCGACGGGTTCGTCCACGGCCCGCCCGCGCGTGCAGCCAGATCGGCGAACGTGACACCTCCGAGCAACGAGATCGTCGCGTCACGGATCTCTTC
>DASUAD010000112.1:0-3803 GCA_035763965.1 Thermoanaerobaculia bacterium
CCTCGGCCTGATAAGCCGGCACCAGAGCGACCGGCCGGAATTTCCCCTGGGGACAGACCACGGTTTTAGGCTAACAGGTCACGGACGAAACTATCGGCGAGGAACCCGTGGTCTGTCCCCGGTAACTTCCTTCTCGTTGACTCGTTCCGCGCGCTTGTGAAAAAGTTCACAACCGCGCGGTTTCACGGGCCAACGCGCCGCGCGAGGTTCCGAACGAGGCGAGGTGCGGATGGCCGAAAGCTACCTTCCGATCCTCATCCTGATGCTGTTCGCGATCGCCGTCGCCGGGGTGATGCTCCTTCTCTCCGCCGTCCTGGGACCCCGTCTGCGCACGCGTCGCAAACTCGACACCTACGAGAGCGGAATGCCGCTCGTGGACGCCTCGCACAAGCGGATGTCGATCCGCTTCTTCCTGATCGCGATGGTGTTCATCCTCTTCGACGTCGAGATCGCGTTCGTCTACCCGTGGGCTCTGGTCTTCCGCTCGGGAGGAATGCCTCTCCTCGTCGAAATGCTCGTCTTCCTCGCGATCCTCGCGGTCGGGTACGCCTACCTCTGGAAGAACAAGGCGTTCGACTGGTGACCCACCGCCGCTACTCGGTCACGCCTGCCGGGCGGCCGGCGGAGTTTCCTCCCGCTGCGCTCGAGCGAATCGAGAAGATTCTCGCCCGGTATCCCAACCGGCAGGCGGCGCTCCTGCCCGTGCTGTGGGTCGCGCAGGAGACCTGGGGCTGGATCTCGAAGGAGGCCGCCGAGGAGGTGGCACGGATCCTCGGCCTCCCTGCCGCACACGTCTCCGGCGTTCTCACGTTCTACACGATGTACAACCTCGAGCCGGTCGGGCGCCACCTCCTGCAGTTCTGTACCTCGATCTCCTGCCACCTCGCGGGCGCCCCGCGTCTGCTCGACCACTGCCGCAAACGGCTGGGTATCGACCTCGGTGAGACGACGGCGGACGGGAAGTTCACGATGGTCGAGGTCGAGTGCATCGCCGGCTGCGACCGGGCGCCCTCGATGATGGTGAACGACACCTACCACGAGCCGATGGACGCGCCGAGGCTCGACGCCCTGCTCGAGAGCCTGCCATGACGTTCGAGCCGGTTCTTCTCGCGCGCAGGGGACGGGAGCGCTCGCAGTCGATCGACACCTACATCGCCGACGGCGGATACGAGACGCTGCGCAAGGTCCTCGGCGGCGGCTGGACGCCGGAGGCCGTCACCGAAGAGGTCAAGAAGTCCGGCCTGCGCGGGCGCGGAGGCGCTGGCTTCCCGACGGGAGTCAAGTGGGGTTTCGTCCCGAAGGACACGAAGGGTAAGCCCGTCTATCTCCTCTGCAACGCCGACGAGTCGGAGCCCGGAACGTTCAAGGACCGGCTGCTGATGGAGGAAGACCCGCACCAGATGATCGAGGGCCAGATCATCTCGGCGTACGCCTTGAAGTGCCGCAACTCGTACGTCTACATCCGCGGCGAGTTCTTCCACGGCGCGCGGGTCGTCCAGCGCGCGATCGACGAGGCCTACGCGAAAGGGTTCGTCGGCGAGAACATCCTCGGCTCCGGGTTCTCACACGACATCACCGTCCACCGCGGAGCCGGCGCCTACATCTGCGGCGAGGAGACCGGCTTGATCGAGAGCCTCGAGGGCAAGCGCGGCCAACCGAGGATCAAGCCTCCTTTCCCCGCGGTCGTCGGAGTCTTCGGCGCGCCCACGATCGTCAACAACGTCGAGACGCTCTGCTGCGTAACGCACGTGATGAAGCGCGGGGCGGAGTGGTTCGCGAAGATCGGCCGCAACGAGAAGAACACGGGTCCGAAGCTCTACTGCCTCTCGGGCCACGTGAACCGCCCGGGAGTCTACGAAGCCGCGCTGGGCCTTCCGATGAAGGATCTCCTCTTCGGCGAGGACTTCGGCCGCGGCATGAAGGACGGCCGGAAGGTGAAGGCCGTGATCCCGGGCGGTGCGTCCGCGCCGATGCTCACGGCCGAAGAGATCGAGGACTGCCCGCTCGACTTCGACGGGCTCGCCGCAAAGAAGTCGATGCTCGGATCGGCTGCGATCATCGTCATGAACGAGGACACGTGCATCGTCGATGCCGCGCGGAACCTCGCCAAGTTCTTCTCCCACGAATCGTGCGGGCAGTGCACCCCCTGCCGCGAGGGAACGCCGTGGCTTCACCGCGTGCTCGACCGGATCGAGGAGGGCGAGGGCCGGCCGGAGGACATCGACCTGCTCGAGAAGATCTCGAACCAGATGGCGAACGGGATGACGATCTGCGTTTTCGCGGATGCGGCGATCTCGCCGGTGCTCTCCTCCATCGGAAAATTCCGCGACGAGTACCGCCACCACGTGGTGAACAGGGAGTGCCTCGTTCCCGGGCGCACCCGCGCTGGAGTCCCCGCGTGAGCACAGCCGCACCGCCGGTCTCCCCTCCGCCCGCCCCGAAGAAGAACACGATCACCATCGTCTTCGACGGCCGGCCGTTCGAGGTTCCTCCCGGGATCAACCTGATCGAGGCGGCCAAGCTCGCCGGAATCGAGATTCCCCACTTCTGCTTCCACCCGCGCTTCTCGGTGGTGGGCCAGTGCCGAATGTGCCTCGTCGAGATCGAGGGAATCCCCAAGATCCAGGCCGCGTGCACCACGCCGTTGAAGGACGGCCTCGTCGTCAAGACCACGACCGAAAAGGTGCGCGCCTCGCGCGCGGCGAACATGGAGTTCCTGCTGATCAATCACCCGCTCGACTGCCCGATCTGCGACCAGGCGGGCGAGTGCAAGCTGCAGGACAACGCGTTCGGATACGGCGAGCAGCGGTCACGCTACGACGAGCGCAAGCGGCAGTATGCCGGCTACGACCGGACGATGATCGGGCCGCACGTCATCGCGGACATGACGCGCTGCATCCAGTGCACGCGGTGCATCCGCTTCTGCCAGGAGATCGCCGGGACGGGAGAGCTCACTTTCCTGGATCGCGGGGGACGCACGCTCGTCTGGACCCATGACGGCAAACCTCTCGCCAACGACTGGTCGGCCTGCGCCGCCGACGTGTGCCCCGTCGGCGCGCTCACGACGAAGGAATTCCGTTTCCGGCGGCGCGTCTGGGATCTGAAGAAGACGCCTTCCGTCTGCCCGGGGTGCAACATCGGCTGCAACGTCTCGATCGAGTCGCGGGACGCGATCGTGTATCGCTTTCTTCCCCGGTTGAATCCGGCGGTCAACGACTACTGGCTCTGCGACTACGGACGCTTCCTGTCGGAGAGCCTGAACGACCGCGACGTCACGAAGGTGACCGTGCGCGAAGCGGGCGAGGTGAAGGAGGCGGTCCTCCCCGTGGCCATCGAGCGAATCGCGACGGAGTTCCGGAAGACGATCGAGGCCGACGGACCGTCGGCGATCTTCATCCTGGGCTCGGCTCACCTGTCGAACGAAGAGAACTTCCTCCTGCGAAAGCTCGCGGACCACCTGGGCTGCGGCAACCTCGACGTCGTGGTCGACAGGTCGCGCGTTCGCCGGATGAAATCGAAGACGGAGTGGGTCGAGGGAGATCACGCCGGAGCGAACTACGCGGGAGCGGTCGACATGGGCGTGTCGCCCCGCGCCGGCGGGCACGGTCTCGCGGAAGTGCTCGCCGGGAAGTGGACCCCGAAGATCGTTTTCGTCGGTGACGCCGGATTCGCGGCCGCAGCCGACGACGCCGAGGTCGTCGCCCGGCTCCGGCAGGCGCGCTTTCTCGTCGTCGCCGCACGGACGGCGAACGCGCTCTCCCGAGCGGCGGACATCGTCCTCCCCGCCGCCTCCCTCGCCCAGA
>DASUAD010000113.1:0-5519 GCA_035763965.1 Thermoanaerobaculia bacterium
CCGCTGCCACCCCACGATCTTTCCGCCCTGGCCGCTCCCGGCGACGTCCTGGCCGAGGAGATGGATCAATCCGGGCCTCCGGGCGGTCGCCGATCCTGGATGTCCATCCCCCGCCCGCCACGGGAAACGCTGCCCGTCGAGGCGTCGGCAGCGGAACCGGCCGCGAAATCGGGTGGGCTCCCGTTCGGGCTCTCGCCGCGTCTCGCGATCATCGCGGGCGCAGCCCTCGCGGTCGTCGTTGCGGTCGCGTTCTTCCTGCTCCGCTCCTCCGGTGGCGGATCGGAGGCGAACCGCGCCGCTTCCGGACCGACCCTCGAGCACGCGACGCAGCTCTTCCGGGAAGGAAAGATCGAGGAAACGACAGCCGAGCTGCGGCAGATCCCGCTCGGCCACCCGGACTACGAACGCGCGCAGAAACTGCTCGCTTCGCTCGCGGACGGCAAGGAAGCCGCCCCGCGTCCGGCGGCGGGCGGCGCGGCCCCCGCCCCGCTCGCGCCGAATGCCCCCGATCCCGCGGCGCTGCGGGCCGAGGCGGAGAGGGCGCTCGGCGACAAGCGGTACATCGACGCGATGAAGAGCTTCAGCCTCGCGGCTCCGCACTTCCAGGGCGACCCGACGTTCTCGCAGGAGATGGCGGCGGCATCGGAGAAGGTGAGCGAGCTCACTCCCGCCGTGAAGCTCTACAACGACGGGGAATACGAGACCGCGATCCCGATTCTCTGGCGCATCCACCAGGCCTCGCGCGACAACCAGGACGCGCGCTCGTATCTCACGCGGGCCTACTACAACCAGGGAGTCATTCAGCTGCAGAACGGACTTTACGAGAAAGCCGAGCAGGCGTTCGGCGAGGTGCTCGGGCTCGACCCCCAGGACGTGGAAGCCGCGCGCCACCGTCAGTTCGCCGCGCGATACCGCAGCGGAGATCTCGACCTGATGGGCCGGATCTACGTTCGGTACATCTCGCCGCGGCCGTGAGCGATCCCTCGCCGCCGGCCGTCGTCTCGGCGCCGTTCAATCCGGAGGCAGAGCGCGACCCACTGAAGGACTTTCCCCTTCGGCCGGAGCCGTCGCTCGACCTCGGGACAGCGCCGGCCGGGCCTCCAACGGCGCCCCTCGCTTCGGGTTTCGCGACGCTTCCGGACCGCGCGCTCGCCGCAGCGGCCGACGTCGCGACTTCGGTCCTCGTCGTGCTGGTCGCTCTTCTCGCCGCCTTCGCCGTCCGCGGCCGGACGCCCCAGATCGCCGGTCTCGGATGGGCGGCGCTCTTCGCGCTCACCGTGTCGTTCTTCGCGGTCGTCGTGCCGTTCGTTCTTTTCGGCCGCACCGTCGGCATGGCGCTCGCCGGCCTCGTCGCCCGGGACGACGGAGAGGGAAGGCGCCTGACTCCGTCGCAGGCCGCTCGACGGTGGGCAGGGACGCTCATGACCCTCGTCGGAGCCGGCCTCCCGCTGCTGTGGACCGCGCGAGACCCCGGCGTGCCCACTCCTGCCGACCGCTTCTCCGGCCGCACGCTGGTTCGCGACGGTTGACGCCCCCCTCTTTGCGCGTCGCGGTCGCGCAGATCGACACCACCGTCGGAGACTTCTCCGGCAACTCCGAAAAGATCGTCGCGTATGGTCGCCGGGCGGAAGAGCGCGGCGCCGACCTCGTCCTCTTTCCGGAGCTCGCGGTCTCGGGTTATCCGCCGAAGGACCTCCTCGAGAGGCGCTCGTTTCTCCGCGAGTCCGAGCGGGCGACCGACCGGATCGCGCGCGCTTCCGGTTCCGCGGTCTGGCTCTTCGGCGCTCCCCTGCGCAACCGGGCGCGCGCCGGACGCAACGTCTTCAACGCCGCGGTCGCCGCGCGACGCGGCAAGCGCATCGGCGAGTATCACAAGAGGCTGCTGCCGACGTACGACGTTTTCGACGAGGGCCGCTACTTCGAGCCCGGCCGCCGTCCGCCCCTCGTCCTGCGCGTGAAGGGGCTGCGTGTCGGCGTGACGATCTGCGAGGACATCTGGAACGACAAGACCTTCTGGAAGCGCCCTCTCTACCCGCACGATCCCGTCGCGGAGCTCCGTCCCCTCGACCTCGATCTGCACGCGAACATCTCCGCATCCCCCTACACGCTCGGAAAGGACCGCCTGCGTCGACGGTTCATGGCGCAGATCGCCCGCTCGACGAAAGTGCCCCTCGTCGTCTGCAACCTGGTCGGCGGCAACGACGGGCTCGTGTTCGACGGCGCTTCCACCGCGTTCGACGCGCGCGGACGCCTGGTCGGGCGCGGCCTCTGTTTTCAGGAGGACTTCTGGGCGGTCGATCTTCCCGACGGCCGCGGTCCCCTGCCGCGGGAGGACTCCGACGTCGCCGGCCTCCGCAAAGCGCTCGTGCTCGCCCTGACGGACTACGCAGCGAAGTGCGGATTCTCGGAGGTCGTGCTCGGTCTCTCGGGCGGAGTCGACTCGGCCGTCACCGCGGCGCTCGCGGCGGAGGCGCTCGGACCCGGGAAGGTCCTCGCGGTCGCGATGCCCGGGCCCTACTCGTCCGAGGCGAGTCTCACCGACGCGCGCGAGCTCGCCCGGCGCCTCGGGATCCGCCTCCAGGAGATCCCCATCAGTCCGGTCTTCGAGTCCTACCGGCGCGCGCTGGCGCCCGCTTTCGGAAAGGAGCCCTGCATTCCCGCGGAAGAGAATCTCCAGGCACGCATCCGGGGCGCGCTCCTGATGGCGCTCTCGAACCGATTCGGTTACCTCGTCCTGTCCACCGGGAACAAGTCCGAGATTGCCGCGGGATACTGCACGCTCTACGGCGACATGGCGGGAGGGTACGCGCTCATCTCCGACGTTCCGAAGACGCTCGTGTACGAGCTCGCGCAGGAGCTGAACCGCGAAGACGAGAAGATCCCCGAGGCGATCCTCACGAAGGAGCCTTCGGCGGAGCTTTCGCCGAACCAGAAGGACACCGACTCGCTTCCCCCTTACTCCGAGCTCGATCCGCTGATCGAAGCTCTCGTCGATCTTTCGCTGCCAGTCGACCTCGCCGCGAAGCGCGCGCACGTCTCGCCGGAGCTCGCGCGCGAGATCGCGCGGCGGGTGGATCGGGCCGAATACAAACGGCGGCAGATGCCTCCCGGTCCCAAGGTGACCGCAAAGGCGTTCGGGGAGGGGCGGCGCTATCCGATCGCCCACCGCTTCCTTGTCTGACCCCGTCGCGACTCCCCAGTCCGTGACGACGGCTGCCGGACACGGCGAACGGTACGTCTGGAAGGAGATCCCGGGCTCGTCCCACGACCTGCTTCGCCGCCGGATCCTCGCCCTTCCGCCCGGACTGAGGCTTCTCGACCTCGGCGCCGCAGGCGGCCACCTGGGCCGCGCGGTGCGCTCCCGCTGCTCGTACCTCGCCGGCGTCGAACCGGACGCCTCTCTCCCGCGGTCGGCGCGCGAGGGATACGACGACTGGCGCGAGGTCGACGCGATGCGCGCCGGTGACTGGGACCGGCCGTTCGACGTCGTCGTCTGCGCCGACGTCCTCGAGCACCTTTCGAGCCCGGAAGCGATGCTCGCCCGGATCCACGACTGGCTTCATCCCGACGGCATCCTCCTCGTGTCGCTGCCGAACGTCGCGAACGTCTCGATCCGGGCGGCTCTGCTCATGGGGCGGTTCCGCTACACCGACCGCGGCATTCTCGATCGGTCACATCTTTCCTTCTACACGCGGTCGAGCGCCCGGCAGCTGCTCGCGGAGTCGGGTTTCCGCGTCACCGCTCTCGAGCCCACCGCGATGCCCTACGAACTGGCTCTGCCCGCGCTCTCCCGCGTTCCCCTCGTCGGGGCGGTGCGCCTGTTCGCGCAGGCGACCGCGCGCGCCTGGCCGACGCTCTTCGGCTATCAGTTCGTCTTCGAGGCGCTTCGCCGGTGAGCCGCCTCCGCCCCGGAGGCCGGGCGTCGCTCGTCATTCCCGCTTTCGACGAGCGGGGGCGGGTCGAAAGCGCGATCGCGGGAATCGCGGCCTGGCGCCGCACACGCCCTGGAGAATTCGACTGGGAGGTGATCGTCGTCGACGACGGCTCGACCGACGACACGGGAGGGCTCGCCCGGCGAGCGGCCCAGGCGGCCGGACTGCCGATCGAGATCGTCCGTCACGAGCGAAACCGGGGAAAAGGAGCTGCGATCCGCACGGGAGTTCTCGCGTCCTCGGGCGATCCCGTCCTCGTGAGCGACACCGACCTTTCGACGCCGCTCACGGAGTGGGTGAAGCTCGCGGAGCGGCTGCCGACCCATCCGATCGCGATCGGGTCGCGGGCGGTCGACGAGGCGCTGGTCCGCAAGCGCCAGCCCTTCTACCGGCAGTTCATGGGAAAGAGCTTCAATACGTTCGTCCGGCTGCTCGCCGTTCCCGGAATCCGCGACACGCAGTGCGGGTTCAAGCTGTTCCGGGGCGACGTCGCGCGGGACCTCTTCTCCCGTGCGCGCATCGACCGGTTCGCGTACGACGTGGAGATCCTCTATCTCGCGCGGCAGCGCGGCATTCCGATCGCCGAGGTGCCGGTCCTCTGGTTCAACAGCCCCGAGTCGAAAGTGGCGGTCGTGCGGGATTCGCTGCGCATGCTCCGTGACTTGCTGCGCATACGCTGGATCCATCGCGATCGGAAGACGGGAGACGGTAGACGGTAGACGACCGTCATGCGAATTCGTCTTCCGTTTTCCGTCTCCCGTCTTCCGGCCCGACCACCGGTATCAATCGCACCGCCACTCCGGCGGCCACGAGCGGCGCCAGCGCCGCGGTGGTGCGGAAGAACGAATGACGCACCAGCCATTCGGGACCCTCGATCGCGAGCGCCGGAAGAAAGAGATACGCGGCGAGACCGCACGCCGCGAGCGCGAGCAGTCGGGTTCCGGCCGGCGAGCTCCGTCCCGCGGCGATCAGCACCGCGAACGCGGCGAGCCCGAACCACGCGAGGAGCGGCGTTTCGCGCAGGACGGCAGCGAACGTTTCCGCGAGCCGTCCGAAGACCACACCCGGCCGGCGGAGGAGCGAGAAGTCGAAATCGCGCAGCGGCAGGTTGCCGAGGATCAGCCGATGGGCGGCGACGACGACGGCCGCCGGGAGGGCCAGGATCGCCGCCGCCCGGGCGGCGATTCCCCGCCGCGAGAACGACGAGAGTGCCGCTACGACGAGACCCGCGGCGACGAAGAAGAGGCCTTCGTTCTTCGTCGCGACGCACAGGACCGAGGCGAGAGCGAGCCGGTGGGACGCGCCGCGGTCGCTCCGCTCCACCCGGTCGCAGAGCGACGTCCCCAGGAGGAGCAAGGCGAAGGAGAGCGGCACCTCCGCCATGCCGGTCGTGAAGCCCCGATACAGCGGCTCGAAGAGAGAGGTGAGCGCGGCGGCTCCGAGGGCCAGAGACGTCGGGGCGTCCCGCCGGCGCAGCCAACCGAAGAGCGCGGCGAGCGTCGCCACCTGCAGGAAAGGGAACAGCAGCGCCATGGCGTGGTCGTCCCATCTGCCGAGGAGAAACCCGATCCCGGCATAGAGGAAGGG
>DASUAD010000114.1:0-2353 GCA_035763965.1 Thermoanaerobaculia bacterium
GACGGCTGGCACGGCGGCGCGCTCGCGGTGTGGAACTTTCCGGTCCTTCCCGTCGGCATTCGCGTCGACGGCTCGTACCACAAGTTCGACGGCAGGAACCCGGCCGCCGGAAACGCCGAGGTCCTCGCGGGCACGGCCGACATCGTCGTCGGTTTCCGGGCGATTCTCCTGAAGCCCTATTTCGTCGGGGGCGTCGGGTATTACCGGCTCGATTTCTCGGACGCCTCGTTCCCGTCGTCCTTTCGCGGCAAGCAGAACGAGACCGGCTGGAACGCGGGCGCCGGCGTCTCGATCAGCCTTCGGAAGATCGACCTGATCGTCGAGGCGCGATACCACAGCGTGTCCACGGACGCCGATCGTTTCGAGTTCGTGCCCGTGTCCGTGGGGCTGGTGTTCTAGCCGGGGGTCAGGCAGGCATTTTGGCAATATCGAGGAACAAAAACACCAAAGTGCGTGCCTGACCCCAGTCCTATTTGAGGTAAGCGCACGACGAGTGCCCGCGGTAAGGCCCCGGCGTCACGCCCGGAGGCGGCGGCGGGACGAGGTCGCTTCCGCGCACGGTCTGCGTCCAGCGCTGCTTTCCCTCCCGGTCGACGACCTGCATCTCGAGCGTCCGCTCGTTGCACGTGCCCGAGAACTTCAGCAGGCCGAAGCTGTGCAGGTCGTTGACGAGCGTTCCCGGCACGCGAAGCGGGTTGTTCTCCTCCTCCTTCGGCATCGGGTTCGTCAGGCCGGCCGTCAGCGGCGATGACGTGAAGTCGTAGAGAGTGTAGAAGCCCTCCGGAGTCACGCGAATGAGCTCGGTCTCGTGGCGATCCCCCGAAAGAAAGACGACGCCGCGGATCCGCTTCTGCACGATCCAGTCGAGCAGCTCCTTTTGCTCGCGGGCGTAGTGGGCGAAACATTCGTCGCGCGCGTTCGAGTTCAGGACCTGGCTCCCGTTCACGATGACCTTGAAGGGAGCGCGGCTGAAGGAAAGGGAGTGCTTGAGCCAGCGAAGCTGGTCCCGGCCGAGCATCTCCTTGTCGGCCGTCTCGGGAACGCGCTCGGGTGTGCGGTACATGCGGTCGTCGAGCAGGAAGAAATCCACGTCTCCCCAGGAGAACGAGCCGAAGACGCCGTCGACGCCGTGCGCGCCGTACGTCGGATTCGCCCAGTACGACTTGAAGATGTCGAAGCTCTCCCTCCAGAACCGGTTGATCCAGGTCGCGTCGTTGGGCCCGAAGTCGTGGTCGTCCCAGATCGCGTAGTGGTGGGCGGTCCCGAGCAGGGGCTGGAGCGCCGGCTCCTGTCGGCCGAGCGCGTAGCGCCGCTTCATCGCCGCGACGCTTCCGAAGTCGGGCTCGCGATAGTAGATGTTGTCGCCGAGCCAGAGCATGACGTCCGGCTTCAACGCCGCGATCGTCCGGAAAATCTTCGGGTCCGAGCCGTACGGCTTGCCCGGCCGATCCATCTTCGGCTCGTTCGCGTAGTAGCACGACCCGAACGCGACGGTGAAGTCCGGCGGGTTGGTTCGCCACTGCCAGAACTTCTGCGTGCCGAAAATCCCGCTCGCGCCGCCTGCCGGAAACCTCACCGGAGCGCCTTCGACCAGGATCTCGTATCCGTATCGGGAGCCCGGTTCGAGACCCGGGACCACGAAGAGTGCGACGTGATCGTTCGCCTCGCTCGCGGCGACGGCCGACGTCGTCCGGCTCTCGCCGCGCTTTCCCTCGGGCCAGTACCGAAGCCGCACCGCGGCGTCCGCGGTCGTCTGTATCCAGACCGACGCTTCGGTGAGATCGGCGTATCCGAGCATCGGCCCGGAGCGGATCGCGGGCCGGGAGCCGGAACGGCCGGCTGTCTGCTGGGAGACCGCGACGGCGGAGACCGCGGCAACGAGCGACACAGCGACGAGAAATCTGCGCATGACGGCAATCCTAATCAGCTTGTCTCGCGCGGGCGAGTGGGCCTGGTCTCGGGTTTCGAGGATCCGACGCGCATGACGGGTCCATTGCGGGTCCGGCTGGGAGCGACGGTGAGCTTCTCTCCTGCTGGAGAGCTGAGCCGGAAATAGACCCCGGGCCGGTGGAGTTCCCGCGACTCCGCGGCGCTCTCGTGTTATTCCCGGAAGAGTCCGTTTTTCTGCGAACTCCGGAGGCACCTGCATTGCACTTTTTCTCCGGCTCCCACGCATGGTCTGTGGGAAAGGAGACGGCTCATGAAGAAGATTCTGGGGATGTGTTTCGCCGCTGCAGTCGCGATGTTCGTCGCGTCGGAGGCCCGGGCGCAGAGCGCTTCCGGCGTTCACTTTGGAGTCGCCGCCGGCGCCGGCGCTCCGGCCGGTGATACGAGCGACAACTTCGAGACCGGG
>DASUAD010000115.1:0-2413 GCA_035763965.1 Thermoanaerobaculia bacterium
GGGGGCGGCGTCGGCGGGACGGGCGGACGAGCGCGATCTCGCCGCCCTCGACGAGATCGAGCCCGCTGTGGGCGACGGTGATCCCCATGGCCGCGCAGAGCTTGGCCGGCCCCGTGAGGAGACGCGGTGGCGCGTCCGGCGGCGACTCCCCCGCCCGCAACAGGACCGCCTCCGGCACGCCCGCACGGGCCGTGACGACGTTCGCGCACGTGTGCATTCCGTAGACGAAGTACACGTAAAGGTGTCCGCCCTCGGCGTACATCGGCTCGACGCGCGCCGTGCGCCGGCCGCCGAAGGAATGGGCCGCGGCGTCCCCCGCTCCGAGGTAGGCCTCGGTCTCCACGATGCGCGCCCCGTACCAGCGGCCGCGCCAGCGCCTCACGAGGAACGCGCCGATCAGGTCGCGCGCCACGTCGGTCGTCTTTCGCAGGTAGAAGGCGCGCGGAGCTTCGACGAGACCGAGCGCGGCCGGCTCGATGCGCAGGCGTGCGTCGGGCCTCTTCGCTATCATGCGGCGCGAGTCTATGAACATTCTGGTCACCGGCGGAGCGGGGTTCATCGGATCGCACATGGCGTCCCGTCACCTCGCCGACGGCCACCGGGTCGTCGTGGTCGACAACCTCTCCACGGGTCGCCGGGAGAAGGTCCCCGTCGCCGCCCGGTTCGTCGAGGCGGACGTGGCCGACGCGGATCTCGAGCCGCTCCTGCGTGAGGAGACGATCGACGCCGTCTCGCACCACGCCGCGCAGATCGACGTGCGACACAGCGTCTCCGACCCTCTGGACGACGCGCGATCGAACGTGCTCGGCTCGTTGAAGCTGTTCGAGGCGTGCCGCCGCGCGGGAGTCCGGCGGGTGCTCTTTGCCTCCACCGGCGGCGCTCTCTACGGCGAGCCGGAAGGCGGCCGGCCGGCGCGCGAGGACCATCCCACGAACCCGGTCTCGCCGTACGGCTGCGCAAAGCTCGCGATCGAGAAATACCTCCACTATTACCGGGTCATTCACGGGTTCGAGGTCATCGTCCTGCGCTACGCGAACGTCTACGGTCCCGGCCAGAACGGAATGGGGGAAGCGGGCGTCGTCGCGATCTTCGCGGAGGCGATCCTCGCGGGTCGGACGCCGAAGATCCGCGGCGACGGCGAGCAGACGCGCGACTACGTCTTCGTCGGGGACGTCGTGGAGGCGGCGGCCCGGGCGCTCGCGGACGGCAGGAGCGGGACGTGGAACATCGGCACGGGAGTCGAGACCTCGGTCAACCGCCTGTTCGAGCCGATCGCACGCGCTCTCGACTTCCGGCGCGCGCCGGAACACGTTCCTCCGGTCCCCGGCGAGCAGCGACGCAGCGTGCTCGACGGCTCCGCCGCGCGGCGCGACTTCGGGCTGCCCGACTGGACGCCGCTCGAAAAAGGCATTCCGATCACGACTGAGTCGTTCCGTCGGGGCCGGGTCTCCGTCTAACGCGCACGCTCCGCCGCCGCGCGGAAAACGAGGCCCGCGGCCGCGAGATCCTCGACCGCCACGCCCACGGACTTGTAGAGGGTGATCTCCTCGTCGGAGCGGCGTCCGGGCGCCCGGCCGGCGAAGACCTCTCCGATCTCCGCGTCGATGCGGCCGGACGCGATGACGTCGCCCGACTCCCTCGACGCCGCTTCCCGCGTTTCGACGAAGATCCGGGAACGGGAGAGGACTTCGTCGTCGAGCTCCCGCCAGTCGGGCCGGGTGGCGCCGACCGCGTTGACGTGGGTCCCGGGCGCCAGCCACTCGCCGAGAAGCACCGGCGTCCTCGACGTCGTGGCGACGACGACGACGTCGGCTCCGCGGACCGCGGATTCCGCCGACTCCGCGGCGCGCACCCCGAACGCCTCGGCGAACTCGCCCGCGCGACGCGGGCTCCACACCCGGACCTCGCGGATGTCGCGGACCAGGCGGATCGCTTCGAGGTGGCTCCTCGCCTGCACGCCCGACCCGATGATCGCCAGCACGGACGCATCGGCTCGCGCGAGCGCTCTCGTCGCGGCGGCGGAGACCGCGGCGGTCCGCATCTCGGTGATCAGCCGCCCGTCCATCGTGACGAGCGGCTCTCCGGTCTCGGGCCGGAAGAGGACGACGATCGCATGGTGCGTATCGCGGTCCCGGTTTTCCGGAAAAAACGTCACCAGCTTGGCGCCGAGCGCTCCCGCGTAGGCGGGCATGACCGCGAAGAAGCCGTGGTGATCCGCGACCGGAATGACCGTGCGGACCGGCTGGATCGCGCGGCCGGCGGAAAGATCCACCAGCGCCCGCTCGACCGCCGGGATCAGGTCTTTCATCCGCAGCAGGCCGCGGACGTCGTCTTCCGTGAGAACCAGAGGATCGCCTTTACGCGGTCGGCGGCGCCGTCGCCGGAGCGGGCGGGATCGGCGCGGCCGCCTGTT
>DASUAD010000116.1:0-6216 GCA_035763965.1 Thermoanaerobaculia bacterium
GGATGCTGACCTTCCAGGACCGCCCGAACAAGGAGACACCGCTCGACTCGACCGAGCTCGGAAAGGTTGGGAACTTCCAGCAGGATACGTTCGGCGACACCAGGGACGAACCGACGCTGGGCGATATCGTCCTCCCTTCGACCGTTGTCATCTGGAAATGGGGAGAAACGGAGCACGACGAGGGCCCCGGCATCGGCTTCGACGAATACAACGGAAACCCGGCCCTCACGGATCGGGTCGGTTTCCTCCCGACGGGAGGAATCGCCCCGCCCGAGGACACGACGACCTCCGGGCTTCCGAGCACCACGGGCGGCAGGGGGATCTACTTCGCCGACCCGGCGGGCAAGAACTACTTCCGGGTCACGATCGACAGCGACATTTCGGGCCGGCTGGTGATTGACAAGTACCAGGCCGGCACCGGTTACCGCGCATCGGGATGGACATGGTACTGATTTCGAGACAGGAGCCCCGGCGCGGCGACGCCGGCATGACCCTGATCGAGGTCCTCGTAGCGACGACGATTCTCGGTCTCGCGCTCCTCGCGCTCGCCCCGATGTTCACGAGCGCCGTGCGGACGAACGCGTCCGCATATCAGATGACCAACTCGAACACCCTCGCCCGGGAGAAGCTCGAGGAGCTTTCGGGATATCCGAGGAGCGATCCACGTCTCGCCGTCGTCTCCCCCAACAACGCGTCGGGTCCCACGACCGCTTCCGTGGGCACCGGAAGCGTAGTCGGAATCAACACCTGGTGCCAGAACGACCTGCCCGCATGGTACAACCCGGAGACTGGAGCGACTGCCCCTGCCGGACCTCGGCCTGGCATCGCCTGGTTTTCGTACCCCTTCACACGCACGTACACCGTCGAGCAGTTCGGCGAGGATCTCGTCACGCGAATCGTCGCTCCCGCCCCCTACGTCGTGAAGGTGATCACCGTGACTGTTCGCCCGACGAGCGGTCCGTTTCCGGGACTTCGAATGAGCCGCCAGGCTCTGATTCTGAGGTTGCGCGATGGATAAGGGCCGCCACGCTGGGCGCGAAAGTGGTCTGACGCTCATCGAGATGCTGATCACGCTCGTCGTTCTGACGGTCGTGATGGTCGGTCTCTACGGGTTGCTCGACTCATCCAACAAGCTCGCAAAGCAGGAGACGAACGTCGCGGAGGCCCAGCAGTCCGTCCGGATCGGAGTCTCGGAGGTCACCAGGGTGGTCCGCCAGGGACGGGTCGGCGGGCTGTTCATCGCCAACGCAATCCTCCCGATCGAGAACAACAGCGCGGGCGGTGTGTCGTATACCGACGTTTCGGGGATTCCGCACTTCGTTCGCAAGGGGACGGACGTGATCGGGGTCCGGGGCATCATCTCCGGCGACAAGTACGGCCTCGCGACGGGCGACGTGACCTGTGGCGGGAGTTGCGCGACGACGAACGCCATGACGATCACGATCCGCTCCACCTCCACGAGCGGGATCGTCAACTTCGCCTCGGGGAGCCTTCCGTCGATGGCCGCCAAGACGCGGCCGTTCTACTTCGTCGTCGCCGATGGCTCGAGCGAGCTGATGACGACTGGCGTCGGGACCTATCTGGTCCCGGTGTACTACGTCGGCCTGGTCAACACGGCCGGCACCTGGTACACCCAGACCGCCGATACGTTTACGTTCGTGATGGATCCCCAGGATTCTGGTGCTCTCAAACTGACGGCGATGGCGCCGACGGCGAGCGCCCTCGACAAGCCCTATTCGGCGGGCGTCGTCGACGAGATCCGTTTCTTCGTCGACGAGGGCCCGGTGGACGCGTCGGCGAGCTCGGTCGACACGCATCCCTCGCTGGCGGAGGCGACGTTCGAACCGGGGTCGGGCAACTGGGAGATCCAGCCGCTGATCGAGGACGTGGAGGACTTTCAGGTTGCCTACGGGGTGGACGGGATCAACGGCAGCGCGCGCGACCTGGGAATCTCCCCGGCCGCTTTCGACACGAGCGGGAGTAACAGCGACGAGTGGGTCGGAAACGTCGCGAACGAAGTCTCGACGACGCTTCCACAGACGAACACCGACCCCAAGCGCGTCGAGGCGTTCATCGACTCCTCCGTGCCGACCGGACCGACCGCCCCGGCGGTCGCTTCGGCCGCGTTGCGGTCGGTGATGGTGGGCCTCGTCGTCAAGTCCGCCGATCCGGACTTCAAGTACAGCGGACCGGGCGCGCGCGGATTCGCGCTCCTCGATTCCACGGCAGAGTCTTTCTCGGCGAAGACCGGCCGGCCGTATCGACGGCGGCTTCAGCGGTTCGCCGTTTCGCTTCGCAACTACCAGTGATCGTGAGAGAGCTTCTTCGAGGTGGAATGATGAAACGACGTCCTACGCTCCGAGGCCGCCGCGGCGAACGCGGCATGGCGCTCTTCGTCGCGTTGCTGCTCCTGCTCGTGGTCACGGTCATGGGGATCGCTCTGATGCTCACCGCGTCATTCGAGAACACTCTGATCGGGACCGAGAGCCGGATCTCGCGGATCTTCTATGCCGCGGACTCGGGGATCGAGTATGGCGCGGCGATGCTCAACTCAACACTCAACTACGGCGGTTCGAACCCGATGCCGGTCGGCGTTTCAAGCTTTTATCCGGGGGCGCCGACCGCGGATATGGCGGTGACGATCACGCCGCCGGTCCTCCTCGGGTATTCGATCATCCCCGGCGAGCAGATTCAGTCCGAGGGCAAGGGCTACGGCAGCAGCCAGGTCGTCGAGAATCTCTACGCGTTCACGTCGAGCGCGCGATCCACCAAGATCGAAGCGAGCAAGACCATCGACGCCGAAGTCGGTATCTATCCGAAGTTGCTCGCCATTCCCGAATGAGGAAACCAATGACGCGACGCATCCGGCTCCTCCTGGCATCGAGTCTCGCGGTGATGATCGCCCGGCCGGGCACCGCGGACGACAAGGACTTTCTCCGGCCGGTCGGCGAGGCCGTGCCGCCGAACCTGCTGATCGTATTCGGGAACTCGCAGACGACCACTCAGCCGATCAGCTTCCTGAACCCGAGCATTTACAGCACCTTCGACGGCGACGGCGACTCGCCCGGGAGCAAGCTCGGCTCCGCCAAGCGGGTCGTGCGGAAGTTCGTCGCCGACCACCACCTCGAGTACAACATCGGGCTGACGAGCTTTTCCCGCCCGCCGAACCTGGGCTCGACCGACATCAACCGGAAGCACTGGGTCTACGAATCGCTCGACACGGACTTTCCGGGCGACACTTTCCAGGAGGTGCCGGGGACGCTTCACAGGTGGGGACCTTTCGGCGAGGGGCCCTGTACGACTAAGACGGTCCCCGACTGCTCCGACCGGTCGATGGTGGTCACACTCCCGTCGAACGCGACCATCGTTGGCCCGTTTTTCGGCCCTCAGGGCAGCGGCACCGCTTTCATCTATCTCAATGGCAACGCGAACACGGCGACCCAGCGGATCAAGTACACGATGAAAACCGGAAAGTACGGTGACGCGTTTACCGACGGAACGCTCTCGACCCTCTCGATCGGGGGAAGCCATTCGATCGAGGTCCGGAAAGAATTCCAGCAAAGAGCCGAGGGCGAGGGCTGGCCCGAGGCCGCGACCCCAACGCCCGCCAAGAACTCCGGGGACGTCATCGTCCGCTATCGGCCCCCGGTCACCTTTCCCAACTCTCTCTTCTATACGGCCACCTTCGATCCTGCCAGCCCTTACCTCGGAAAGATGGTCGGCTTCCTGAACGAGCCCAAGGTCGATTTCGACGTCAACACGAACTGCTCGGGCTGGGAGTTCCAGCAGAACAGCGGTCAGGTGCCTCTCATCAAGATCCCGCGCGATTACTACTGGGGCGCGGCGTGCAATCCCCCGCAGGACTCGTTGCCGTGCGTCAAGCGTCTCCTGCGGCCTCAGGCTTACATCGAGACCTACGACCGCGACGCCGGCACGTTCCGGACCGAGGACCTCGACAACCCCGGCTACACGGGGGCGGGCAGCAAGTACGCCGACGGCTGCGACCCGAACCTGCTCGGCGCGGTCCAGAACGGCCTGGACGACGTCGAGAGGACAGTCATCCTGTCGAGCCGCAACGGCAGCCAGGCGCCGATCAAGAACATCCTGGACAACATCCTGGCGTACTTCAAGGAACCGAGACACGACGGCTTCCTGAACGGCGCGCGTCTCGACGACCCGAACGCCGTCTGCCGCCCCTCCGCCGTCATATTCATCTACGACACCTTCAATGGCTGTCAGAACGACAGCTGCAACTTCCTGAAGAACTCCTCGCTCAACGAATTGAGGGCGATCGGCATACCCATCTACGTCATCGGCTTCGGCGCGCAGGCCAATTCGGGGGTGTGCGCGGCCGACCCGCTGACCGACGCGTGCCCGCTCGTCTGCATCGCGGAGCACAGCGGCGCGCTGAAGCTGAACGGCTCCCCCGCGTACTTCCCGGTGACGAGCGACGTCGAGCTGCTTCAAGCGCTCCTCAACATCGCGTCCCTGATCAACGAATCTCAGAAGGGTTTCGTGGCTTCGAGTGTTTCGACGGCGCAGGCCTCCGGCGAGCAGGTCACGTTCCTCTCGACCTTCAACGCCACCAGCAATCGCTCGATCTGGAACGGCCGCGTCAACGCGTACAAGCTCGACGCCAACGGCAACCTCCAGATGGGATTGCGGAGGATCAGCGACCCCAACGACCCCTTCAGCGGCGCAACGGTGCCGGCCCCCTCGAACCTGCCCACATCGCTGATGTGGAACGCCGGCGAGAACCTGGGGGACACGCCGGGCACCGGCGCGACGAACCCCGCGTCGGTCCTCCAGCCCGATGCGGTTCCGGCCCACAGCACCTACGTCGACAATTCGAATATCGCGACCTCGATAATCACCACGAACTTCTTCCCGGGCCGGAAGATCGTCTTCTCGCTGCCCCAGACGTATCCCGTAATGACGGATCCGGCGACAAAGCTCCCGATTCCGGCGGCCGACGCCGTCCCGGAGAACCGCTTCGACATGGTTTACGACACCACCGCGAGCTGGTGGCCGGCGTTGAGGGCGCTGCTGTCTCCGCAGTCCGCTCCACCCCTCGTCCTGAACCCTCCCATCGGCGATGACGACGCGCGCGATTCTTTGCGCTTCGTCTGGGGAGATCGGGACGCGGTCATCCTCGCGGCGCAGCCGGACGCCGTCGCAGCCAAGCTCTACTCCGGTTTGAAGCTCGGCGACATCTTTCACTCGAGTCCGGTTCTGGTCGGCCGGCCGAACAACTTCTTCTTCTTCGCGTCCAACCTGAACGACTACCAGGATTTTCTGAACACCTACGGAAAGCGGCGGCGCGTGCTCTACGTCGGCTCCAATGACGGCCTCCTCCACGCGTTCGACGCCGGCGGCTGGGACCGGAATCGGAACGTGTGCGACTTCGAGGCCGACGGCGTCACGCGCAAGCACTGTTACGACCTCGGGACAGGGACGGAGCTCTTCGCCTACGCGCCGCGTACGGTCATGCAGATCTTCAAGCCGATGAAGGACACCCTCGGGCCCCAGACGAGAAGGATCCAGTGGGCCGTCGACGGGCCGCCGACCGCCGGCGACGTCTTCATCGACTCCAGTCACAACGGATCGCCGGTGCCGGCTGACCGAGCGTGGCACACCGTCCTGATCGGCGGGATGCGGGAGGGGACGTCCTTCCAGGGCACGCCGGGCACGTATCCCGCGGATTCCCTCGGCAGCTATTACGCGCTGGACGTCACGCAGCCGGATGAGCTCCCGCTCGACGCGAACGGGAAGCCGCTCACCGTCATCCCGGCGAACGACCACGCTCCCCTGTGCCTGAACGCCGACGGCCACGCGACCTGCGGCGAGGACGCCGCCGACGCGACGGTCCGATCGAACCAGCCGGCCCGAGCCTGGCCGACCGTGCTGTGGGAAATCACGGACACCGAGGACCTCGACACCGGCGGATCGCCCGGAACCGGATTCGTCGACATGGGCGAGAGCTGGTCGAAGCCCGCGCTCGGACGGGTCAAGGTCTGCACCACCAACTGCGGCAACACCGTCGCGCCGTTCCCGGTGAACGAGGACCGCTACGTCGCGATCTTCGGAGGCGGCTTCGACCGCGAGCGGCTGAACCGGCGCGGCAACTGGCTCTACATGGTCGACGTCGAGACCGGCAAGGTTCTCTACCGGGTGAACTCGAGTTGCGGGATCAACGAAGGAAGCGGATGCTCGCCC
>DASUAD010000117.1:0-3733 GCA_035763965.1 Thermoanaerobaculia bacterium
CAGGCAGTGGAGCCCGCCTTCGAAGGCCGGGTAGTAGTCCTGGACGCCGGCGGGTTTTCCGAGGACCCGCGTTTCGACGTCGCGCACGAACTCGACGCCGCCGGCGCCGTTCAGATCCCGACCGGCCGCGCGCGAGAGCGCGGCGGCCGTGGCGACGGCGAGCGCCGAAGAGCCGCCGAGCCCCGAACCGAACGGAACGCCCGAGCGGAACTCGATGTCGAGGCCGCCGTCCGGCCACACCTCTTCGACGAGCGCACCGACCAGGGCCGTCCGGGGATCGGCCTGGAGGTCCCGGGCCCGGCTCACCCGGACGTCCACTCCGCGGTCGGGCGCGAGGAGGTGGATCCCGTTTCCGCCGGGAAGCACGCGGCAGCTCGCGCGCCGGTCGATCGCGAGGTTGACGGTGACCGACCCCGGATGGAGCGCGTGGAGCGGCCACAGGTCGAGAGTCCCTCCCGCGAGATCGACCCGAGCGGGAGCGGTTGCCTCGATGAAAGAGGCCGATGTCATCTTGCCGAGATTCTAGGCTCTCGTTTGGAACTTCTCGGCTGCCGGTCGCGCAGCGACCGTCGCAGCCGAAAGTCGCGCGCGGGCGCCGATGCCTCCACGGCCGAGGCCGAATTCATTCCGGAGACTCCGGGGAGGAGAGAGTTCTAGTAGCCGACCCGATTCGCTCGGAGGAATCCCGACTGCGGAAACGCGGTCCCTTCGAGCGTCGCGGCGCGGCCGAGCGTCGCTTCGCCGAAGCCCGGCTCGCGCGTCATCAACCGCCAGATCTCACCGTTGTCGGCGCAGAAGCCGGGAACGTGCTTGTGATCGGAAAGCGGGCAAAGACCCGCCTCCTGACGCGTCTCGCAGTTGACGCACACGAAGGTCCCGGTCAGCCGCTTGGAGACGAGCGCGAGCGGAGCCGCCGCGGCAGTGGAGACGGCGAGCTGCTCCGATACAGTCGCGGGCACCGCAGGCACCCGGTCATCGGTCACGAGCGGGACAACGAGCAGAGCGAGCGCAGCAGCGAACAGGTACGAGGAGGACCGGGGACGCGTCGGTTCCGGAAGGAACGCCACGTTCTGAAGCCGCGATCGCAGCCTCGCCGGCGCCGGCGACCGGTCCATGCGCGAACGCAGCACCCGGGCCAGCCCGCGCGCCGACTCGGCCCGGGCGGCGCAGGGCGCGCACGTCGCGAGGTGCCGCGAAAGCTGGTCGGCGTCGGTTCGGGTGAGTTCCCGGTCGAGGTGTGCGTAGAGCAGGAAACGGGCTTGCGGGCAATTCATCGGGCCGATGGGACAAACGGCCCCGCCCGGGAGGAAATTCCGATTTCCGCGCCGTCGACCGTCCACCCCCGGCGGCAGGCTCCGCCGGGGTTTGTTTCCCGGACTCGGGCTCGTCAGGCCGCGGGTGGCTTGGGCCGGGTCCTCATCTTGGCCGGCTCGCCTCCCCGGATGTACCCGTGGCGCCGGGCATAGCGCAGGAGCGCCTTCTCGAGGAGCTTCCGTCCGCGATAGAGCCGGGACATCACCGTCCCGACGGGGCAGTCGAGGATCTCGGCGATTTCCTTGTACGAGAAATCCTCCAGGTCCGCCAGGATGACCACCATGCGGTAGTCGTAGGGCAGGGACTCGAGCGCTTTCCGGACGTCGTCGTCGAGGACACCCGTGAAAAACTCCGCTTCGGGGTCGGCGGGCTGCTCGGCGTTGTCCCGGCGGACGATCCTCTCGAAGGAGTCCTCGATCTCCGCGAAGTCCACGCTGCGCGGTTCGAGCTTCTTCTTGCGATAGTTGTTGATGAACGTGTTTTTCAGGATCTTGAAGAGCCACGCCTTCAGGTTCGTGCCCTCTTCGAACTTGTCGTAGTACTTGTAGGCCTTGAAAAACGTCTCCTGGACGAGGTCCTCGGCATCCTCGGCGCTGCGCGTCATCCGGTAGGCCGTGTTGTAGAGCGAGTCCACGTACGGCATCACCTGGGAGTCGAAGTCCCAGGAGGTCACCGGCTGGGGAGTTCCTTCGGGAGTCGATCGCACGCTTAAGTTCTCCATGGCTGACAGGCGTGGCAAATACCTTGCCCGGCCGGCCGTTCTCCTCTTCCGGGCGACCGGGCCGCTCCAACCTTCGCGATTCCTACGGAATAGACTCCACGCCTGTTGAGAAGTTCCCGCTCGGAAATACGAGATTTTGCGGGGAGCAGTTTCAGGCAGGAGTCACCCTGTCCCCTTCCGAGGACAGGGTGGGCTCCACTGGGGCCGAAACGGGACCGCGGGCGGGCCCGCGACTCAGGATCCCTTGATCAGGAAGGCGATGAGCAGGGCGTAGAGGACGAGCGACTCGATCAGGGCGAGACCGATGATCGTCATCGTACGGATCGGGCCCGCCGCCCCCGGATTGCGGGACATCCCTTCGGCTGCCGCCGAGGTCGCCCGGCCCTGCGCGACGGCCCCGGCAGCCGCCGCGATCCCGAGCAGGAACGCCGCGCCGAGTGCCCCGGCCCCCCAGCTCCTCGCCGGGCCCGCGGCCGGCGCTCCGGCCTCCTGCGCGAGAGCCGGCAGGGCGAAGGCGAGAAGTGCCAGGACGAGCAGACCGATTTTCATGTAGCGCATCTCGAAACTCTCCTTGTTCGTTTTGGACCCCGAGGCTTCAGTGCTCCTCGTGGGCCGTTGCGAGGCTGATGTAGACGGACGAGAGCGTGGCGAAGATGAACGCTTGCAGGGCGGCCGTGAACAGGCCGAGGGCCATGAGCGGCCAGGGCACGACGATCGGGACCAGCCCCGCGAAGATCCCGGTCGCGGTGTGCTCGCCGTAGATGTTCATGAAGAGCCGCAGCGAGAGCGACAGGATCCGGGCGAAGTTGCCGATCATCTCGATCACGAAGAAGAGCGGCGCGAGCCACAGCACCGGCCCCATGAAGTGCTTCATGTACCCGAAGATCCCGTGCTCCTTGATCCCCTGGAAGTTGAAGTAGAGGAATGAGAGTACCGCGAGGGCCACCGTGCTCGACAGGGTTCCCGTCGGCGGCTGCAGGAAGAAGAACAGCCCGAAGAGGTTCGCGACGAAGATGAAAACCGCGAACCCGCCGATGATGTGCAGGTACTTCTTCTCCGCGCCGTGTCCGATGACGTCCGAGACCAGGGAACGGACGCCCGACACCACCATCTCGAGGAAGTTCTGGACGCGGCCGGGCCGCTCCTTGTCGTACCTGCGCGCGGCGAGCGGAAGGAACACGAGGAAGATCAACATCACGAGAAGCGCCATGATCGAGTGATCCGGGATCCAGGCGTGTTTCCCGTCCGGAAACCAGAAGGCCGCCGCGGCGGGCGACATCCTCTCGACCGGGGGCGGACCGAGGAGGGCGATCAGGAGCCGGTTGACCGGTCCATAGAGGATCGAGTGATGCTCGTTCACCGGGCTTGAGTCCCCTCCTTCCCCAGAAGCTCCGCCCCGATCGCCAGGACCACGACCGACAGACCCGCCATTCCGGCGATCGGCTCGAAACCCCTCCAGCGAAGGAGCGCGATCCCGAGAGCGGCCGCGCCGGCGATCGTGACCAGCAGGAGGGGAAGCACAGCCCGAAGCCCTTTCTTTTCCTGCGGGGGAACGAGACGCTCGGTCAGCTTCTCGAGAACGAGAAAGCTGAAAATAACGACGGCCGCGGCGATTGTCAAGGAGACCGCCGCGCGCCATCCGAAGAAGAGCGCGCCGAGCGCGCCGGCCCCGGCGATGGCCACGGACCGGACCCGGAT
>DASUAD010000118.1:0-2801 GCA_035763965.1 Thermoanaerobaculia bacterium
GCTAAAGTCAACTGACAGTTGAAGTTAGGGCCGCAGGGTCGTCGGGGCCGGGGTCCCCCTCCGGCGAAAACCGGCCAACTACCGCCTTCCTAATAGCCTTCGGGGGATCCCCGTCCCCTCCTCCCACAGTGATCATTGGAAAAAAAGACCCCGGTCATCTGGACCGGGGTCAGAGCGGGAGACGGGGTTCGAACCCGCGACCCTCAGCTTGGGAAGCTGATGCTCTACCAACTGAGCTATGCCCGCTCGCTCCTCGGAATATAAGCGAAACGGGGGGCACGGGCAACGCGCACCGCCCGCGGCGTCACGCCGACGCGGAAACGGAAGCCGCCCGCAGGAGCCGCAGCTTCGAGAGGCGCGGCAACCGGATCTTGGCGAAGAGCCGGCCGTTGGCGAAGAGCACCGGGATGGACTCGCCGTAACGGCGGGCAAGGTCGGGATCTCCGTCGACGTCCACGATTTCCCACTCGTGCGGCTCCCCGGCGAGCAGCGCGTCCACTTCGCGCCGCATCTCCTCGCAGAGGTGACACTCCGGACGCGACATCAACGTCAGCCGGATCACGACGCCTCGACCGACTGCGGCGTGCGGACGACCCCGATCAGGTAGTCGAAACCGGAGAGAATCGTGCCGGCCGCCGCGGCGCCGAACGCGATGAGCACGATCTCCCGCGGCCAGTTCCAGACGTTCGCGCAGAGGACCAGCAGGATGGTGACGATCAGCGTGACCGTCGCGGTCTTGCCCAGCCAGCTCGGCGGAAACCGCCGCTTGCTGGAGGAGAGGATCAGGAGCAGCGCGACGAGCAGGATGAGGAAGTCTCGCGACAGCACGATCACCGCGAGCCAGAGCGGCACCTTCACCGGAGCCGGGTAGGACGGAACCGCCAGAATGAGGTACGAGCTCATGAGCAACAGCTTGTCGGCGATCGGGTCCAGATAGGCGCCCAGCGCCGACTTCATCTGGAACCGACGTGCGAGATAACCGTCGACGCCATCCGAGATTCCCGCGGCGACGAAGAGCGCAAGAGCGATCCCGAAGCGTCCTTCGACGATCGAGAGGAGAAAGAAGGGAAGGGCCGCCAGCCGGACGAGGGTGATGAAGTTGGGAAGGGTCCAGAGGCCTTTCACCGTCGGCCGCTGCCCTCACCTTTGCCGCTCGGGCGCGGAGATGGAGCCGGCTTGCCCCCCTCTTTCTCACCGGCCGATGGCGACGTGAGCGAAACACCCCGCTTTTCGATCAACCGCCGGATCCCCGTCGGCGTCGCTCGAAGCGGTTCGTCGCGAATCCACACGCTGGAACCGCGCATCCGGATGAGCCCCCGCTGGGTGAACTGTCGCAGCAACCGGGTCACGGTCTCACGGGAGGCTCCGATCGTGTTCGCGATGACCTGGTGGGTCGGTCGCGTGAAGGCGAGCCATCCTTCCTCCGGACGCGACCCGGATTCGCGCGCGAAGCGCAGGAGATAGGCGGCGAGACGGCCGCCGACGTCGAGCAGAACGAGCGACTCGATCATCTCGTCCGCCCGCCGCAGCCGGGCGCACAGCGTTTCGAGAATGCGCCGCGCGATCGGGAATTCCTCCTCGAGCACCGCGAGAAAGTCCTTGCGGCGGAGTACGACGAGCTCGGACGGGGTGATCGCCGAGACCGAGGCGCTGCGGGTCTCGTTTTCGAAGAGGGCCATTTCGCCGAAGAAGTCGCCGGCCTGCAGGTGGGTGAGGACGACCTCACGTCCGTGCTCCGAGTCCACGAACACCTTGACCTGCCCCCGCAGGATCACGAAGAAGAGGTCTCCCGGCTCGTCCTCCCGCAGAATGGTCTCTCCGGCTGCGTATGGCCGGACGGTCGCCGCCCGGCAGAGAGCATCCAGGTGCGCCGGTTCCAGGTCCGCGAAGATTCCCGCCTTTCGAAACAGCGAAGGATCGATCATCCCGTTCCCCCTTTCCCCGTCGCCAGCACGCGAACCCGATCGAGCCCGCGTGTGAACTCTCTCCCCCCGACCCAGGTCGCCTCGGACTGGTCGAGGAGGCCGCACTTCCCGGCTGCCTGGACCGCCTCGGCGCCCGACCGTCCCGGCTCCGGAGATCCCTGGAGACAGTCGGGCGGCGATCCCGGTCTCAGGATGCGGAGCAGACGCAACATCATGCGCGCGCCGGTGCGCCGCGTCAGTCCGGCGTCCGGGCGGGCGCGGTGTGTTTCCCGATCCACGTCGAGAAGTCCCAGAGAAACCGCGCGCGTGACCGCGCGGCTGTCCCGCCGGGAGACGATGTCGCTTGCGACAACGCTCGATCTCACTTTCGCTTCGCGGATCTCGGGAAACATCCACCACACGAGCGTTGCCGCGCCGGCTCGGGTGAGCTTCTCCGACTGCGCGGCCTCGCGCTCCGCTCCCGGCCAGTTGGAGACGCGGAAGGCCAGGCGCGCCTCGGCGGCCCGCTCGCGGAAGCGCTCGTCGCGCCGCGCGAGCTCGTCGAGCACGGCGACCGCAAGCGCCGGATCGCGATCGATCGCGAGTTGGGCGAGCTTCTCGGCAACGGCCGTGTTGCCGGGGTCGAGCTGGAAGGCCTCGCGATAGCGGTCGAGTGCGCGATCCCGCTGCCCCGCCGCGAGCTCGATGTCTCCGGCCAGGGCGTGCAGGCCGGCCTCTCCCGGATTCAGCTCGATTGCCCGGTTGATCCGCCCCCGCGCGTCCCCGTAAGCCCGGTCGCGGGCGCCGGCCGACGCCGAGCGCACGAGCGCCTCCACGGCTTCGGCTTTGAGCTCGTCGGCCCGTGCCCGGAGCGCCCGGCGGGAAGACGACCGCGCT
>DASUAD010000119.1:0-3133 GCA_035763965.1 Thermoanaerobaculia bacterium
ATGGTCACCGGCAAGAACGTCCGGGAGCGCGAGATCGACTTCTGGAACCTCATGAGCTACGACTACAAGAAGTTCGAGAAGGGAACGTCGACGACGGATTTCGGCGACGACTCGCTCTGGGGACGCCCTCCGAAGCGCTTCTACCGGAACGTCGACGGAAGGCGTTTCGTCGAGATCGCCGCGGTGACCGGCCTCGAGTCTCAGGCGAACCAGCGGGGGCTCGTCGTGTTCGACGCGAATGGGGACGGCGCGCCCGACCTCTTCGCGACCGGGTTCCTGTCGAAGCCTGCGCTGTGGGTGAACCGGAACCCGTCGCGCGCCCGGACGCTCGTGATCACGCTCCAGGGGCTGCCGGCGGCGAAGGCGCGTTACCGGACGACGCGCGACGCGCTCGGCGCGGTCGTCACAGTGGAGGCGGCCGGCCGGAAACGCTCTCAGGTCGTTTCCGCCGGGTATTCGTTCCTCTCCTCGGGGTCGAAGAGCCTCTTCTTCGGGCTCGGCGGCGCGAACCGGGCGGACCGGGTGACGATCCTCTGGCCGTCAGGCAAGACCTCGGAGCTCCGCGAGGTCGACGCCGGGAAGCTCTCGCTGTGCGAGCCGGCCGACGAGGCGACGGTCGCGCCCTAGCGGCGCAGGAGCACGAATCCGACGAGCGCGAGGAGTCCCACGAGTGCGATCCGGCCGACATCACCGATCGTCGGGACATCGACGGAAGGCGTCCCTCCCGGAAGTTCTGCAGGAAAGAACCGGACGAGCCCCCCGACTGCGGTAAACCACATGGAGCCGGCCGGTCCGGCAGTGATCCTCGCGCCGTCCAGGATCTGATACTCCGTCGTGAGCTCATAGCGCGTCTGCGCGCCGCTGATAGAGACCCTAAGGATGGCATCTCTCTCGGGAGGCGGCTGGCAGCCGTCGGGGATGCAAAACCATGTCTCGTCGACGGGCATCCACAGATTCCCGTCCGGACCCACGGCGACGTCGGCCACCAAGTGTCCTCGATCGCTCGATAGCGGAAACTGCGTGATTCCACCGGACGGTGTCACCCGGCCGAAAGCACGACTCGTCGTGTACCAGACGTTCCCATCGGGTCCCCGAGCGCAACGCCAGCCGAAGGAGGAGCCGGGCGGGCGCGGGAACAAAGTCACCGAGCCGGAGAGGGTCATTCTGCCGATCGGAGCCACTGATCCGAACACGGTGAACCACAAATTGCCGTCCGAGCCGGGGGCCAATCCATAAGCGGAGGTCGAGACCGGGTATTCGGCGAGATCACCGGAAAGACTCGACCGCCAGATCGAATCGCGGATGAAATCCGAGAACCAGATCGCGCCGTCGGGCCCGACGACGATCTCTCTCGGCGCGGCGTTCGCCGCCGGGATGGGATACTCCGTGATCGAGCCGGCCGTGGAAACACGCGCGACCCTTCGCGCGCTTTCCTCGAGAAACCAGAGATTCCCATCGGGTCCCGCGACGATGGCGGTCGGACGCGAGTTCGCGGTCGAGAGATCGTAGGACGTAATCGTTCCGGACGGCGTGATCCGCCCGACCCGATTGGCGACCGTGAACCAGACGTTCCCATCCGGTCCCAAACAGATCCCGCGGGGCCCGATGTGCGAATCGTCTGCCACCGGGAACAGAACGAACTGGGCAGCTAGAGTGGTGGCCTGCAGGAGCCCGATCACCACCGCCAGCAGCGCTGTCGGTCTCGGCTTCACCTCCGAGTCAGCATACGCTTCCCAGGTCCCGGTGATACCCTCGAGTCTCTTCAAGAAAATGGAGGTTTGAACGATGTACCGACGCCGGCTCTCCGTTCTCGCGCTACTCGCCGCCTTCGCTCTCCCCGTCGCCGCCGAAGACCTGACCGTCGTCTCGAAAGTGACGACGGGCGACCGCTCCGGCACCTCCACGCAATACATGACGTCCACGAGGTCGCGGTCGACGGACGGACAGAGCGATTCGATCATCGACTACCCGACGGGGAAGCTCACCTTCGTCGACCACCGGAACAAGACCTACTGGGAAACGACGATCGATGAAATGACGGCGTACATGGACAAGCTCGAGAAGGACATGAAGGGCAATCCGATGCTCGCGAACATGTTCGGCGGGCCCGACGAGGTATCGGTTGAAAAGGGGAAGGGCTCGAGGAAGGTCGCCGGCTACGACTGCGACCCGTACACGATGAAGATGGGAGAGTCGTTCGTGTTCGACATCTGCGCGGCGAGAGGGCTCCAGCCTCCTCCCCAGTATTTCGAGGGAAGGAAGCTCGCCCACGCGTCGATGGGCCCGATGGGGAAGCGCTTCGCGAAGATGTACGACGAGATGAAGAAGATCAAGGGATACCCGCTCGCCGTCGATATGGACGTGGACATGGGCATGGCCAAGGTCAAGAGCACGTCGGAAGCCACCGAGGTGAAGAAGGGCGCGATCCCGGCCTCGACGTTCGACGTCCCCGCGGGTTACTCGAAGAAGCCGTCGCCGTTCAAGCGGTAGACCCGAAGCCTCAGGGAAATCTCCCTCCGCCGCCCCGGGGGATGCCTGCCTCGCGCCGGAGCTCGGGTGCACCCGGACGCCGGCGCTCGCGTCTCAGGTGTTCCCGGTCGCCTTCTCCTGCGCGTCCACCACGGCGATCGCGGCCATGTTCACGATGTCGGCCACGTCGACCGCCCGCTGCAGGACGTGCACGGGCTTTCTCATTCCCATCAAGATCGGGCCGATCGCCTCCGCGCCGGCGAGGCGCCACACCAGCTTGTACGCGGCGTTGGCCGATTCGAGGTCCGGGAAGATGAGCACGTTCGGCCGCCGCACCGACGCCCACGGGTATTCCGCCTCGAGCAGATCCGGCACGACGGCGTAGTCCGCCTGCATCTCGCCGTCGATCGGCAGGTCCGGGCGCGCCGCCTTCACGAGCTCGACGGCTTTCTTGACTTTCAACGCGTTCGCGTGCGTGTTCGAGCCGAAGTTCGAGAAAGAGACCATCGCGATCCGCGGCTCGAGGTCGAAGCGCCGGACGGCATCGGCGGTGAGCAGCGCGATCTCGGCGAGATCTTCCGCGGTCGGGTCGATGTTGACGGTCGTGTCCGCGAAGAAGAACGTCCGGTCCTTGAAGATGAGCACGTAGAGACCGGACACCCGC
>DASUAD010000120.1:0-3754 GCA_035763965.1 Thermoanaerobaculia bacterium
CGCCCGGCTGTATCCCATGTTCATGACGCGAACGAATCGCCCGGCGGGCATTCCCTTCAAGGACTGGATGTTCCGGAACACCTTCTCCGCCGGCTCGTTCTCGCGCCCGGCGATCTTTTCGGCAACGGCTCGTGCGATCTCGTCGTTCGACTCCTGATTCGGGTTCTGCAAAAGGGTCGCTGCTGCCGGGGAAGAGGGTGCCGGCGTGGGTGCCGTCGTCGCGGTCGGGGCGGCCGCGGCCGCTGCGGCGGTCGGCGCCGACTGCGACTGCTGAGCGGTCCCGCAACCGACAGTGATCAGAAGAACGAGAGCGCAGATGAATCTCATCGCATCCTCCTTGATACGGGCATCGACTGGTGAAACAGTTTCTCTCACACGGCCCCGGAGGAACAATGCGATCTCTTTCTCCTGTTCGGCGTCGAAGTGCATCCATCACGCTCGCCTGCGTCGCGGTTCTCACGGCGTGCGCCGCCGTCCCGCAGGCGCCGCCGAAAGAGCCCGGCCCGTTCCGGCAGCCGGACCTCGTCGAGATCGCGAAGCTCGACCCGACGATCCGCCTCGACGTCCGCTACGCGACCGCGAACAACTTCACGGGGCGACCGGTCTATCGGCAGGCGCGCGCTTTTCTTCAGCGCCCGGCGGCGGAGGCGCTCGTACGCGTCAACCGTTCGCTGCGCGAGAAGGGCTACGGCCTCCTCGTCTTCGACGGTTATCGCCCCTGGTCCGTGACGAAGCAATTCTGGGACATCACCCCGAAGGACAAGCGCGAAAAGGGGTTCGTCGCGAACCCGGCGAAGGGCTCGAAGCACAATCGCGGCGCGGCCGTCGATCTCTCGATGTACGACCTCACGACCGGCCGTGAGGTCGCCATGCCGAGCAGTTACGACGAGTTCTCCGAGCGCGCCGACCCCGACTACACCGGTGGAACGCCGGAGGAGCGCGCGCGTCGCGACTTCCTGCGCGCGGAGATGGAGAAGGAGGGCTTCACGGTCGACCCTGGTGAATGGTGGCACTTCAACTACCCCGAGGGGGAGCAGTACCCGATTCTCGACATTCCGTTCGAGACGATCCCGTGAAACCGGGGACAGACCACGGTTTTCGAAGCGTAACGGCCGAATCAGGATGGCTGCGAAAACCGTGGTCTGTCCCCTCGCTCGCCGGGCGGGGGAGGAGGCGATTCGGAAGATCCGGGGGTGATCGCGGCGGCGAGCAGGGAGCGCACCTCTTCCGCGAGCTTCGGCGCGTCTTCGACCTTCCATCCCTTCGTCGAAACCGGCGGCAGCACGGTCACCGTCGCCGAAGTCTTCCGGAAGAACAGCGACCCTTTCGGAAGCGACCGGGCTGTGCCGGCGACGGCGAGAGGGATCACGTCCACCCCCGCCTCGATCGCCAGACGGAAAGCCCCCTCGCGGAATGGACCGACGGTGCCGTCGGGGCTACGTGTTCCCTGCGGAAAGATGATGACCGAGAGCTTTCGGTCGAGCCGCTCGCGCATCTCGACCATCGCGCGGCGTGCGCTCTCCTTGCTGGCGCGATCGACCTCGACGTCTCCGGCGACGCGCATCATCCAGCCGAGCAGCGGGATGTCGAACATGGACTTCTTCGACAGCCACTTCATTTCCCAGGGCACCATCGCGACCAGGAACGCGTCCGCGTTCGACTGGTGGTTCGCAACGAAGACGTACGGCCGCCGCGGATCGGGGTGAACGTTGTCCACGACCCGAAAGTCCCAGAACGGGTTCAGCCGCACGGCAGTGGGTGCGATCGAGTGGAAAAGCCGGCCGACCCGGTACCCGTCGGGATCGGATCGGAGTGTGAACAGCCGGTAAAAAGCGACGAGCGGCGTCCAGAGGAGGACCAGCACGACGCAGCTCGCCCAGAAGAGGAGCGACAGCGGCGCCGCGAGCCAGCGGAGCATTGCACGAGAGTGTACCGTCGCCTTTCGCCGCTGTAGATTCCTGCCCGGGAGGAGCACCATGGCATCGAAGATCCGCCTGCTTTTCCTGGTCGCGTCGCTCGTCGCCCCCGATTCCGGCGCGCAAGCGTTCACGGAATTCGCGCTCCCGACGCCGGGCAGCGGCCCCTCCCGGATCGCGGCCGGGCCAGACGGAAACCTGTGGTTCACCGAGACGAACCCGCTGTCTCCGAAAATCGGACGCATCACACCGATCGGCGTCGTCACGGAATTCCCTCTGACGGGATCGGCTTTTCCGGCAACCGACATCACTGCGGGCCCGGACGGCAATCTCTGGGTCACGCTCTCCGACACCGGCGAAGCCGCGTTCGCCGCGATCGGCCGGATGACGCCGGCGGGCGCGCTGACCGTCTATGCACTTCCCGGTTCCGGGAGCAACCCGGGCTCGATCACCCACGGCCCGGACGGCGCCCTCTGGTTCACCGAGATCATCGGGAACCGGATCGGCCGGATCACGACAGCCGGAGTCATCACGGAGTTCCCGCTTCCGACCAGCCAGAGCCAGCCGACCGGCATCACTTCCGGAGCGGACGGCAACCTCTGGTTCACCGAATGGGGAGCCGGCAGGATCGGCCGCATCACGCCATCGGGAGTGATCACCGAGTTTCCGATCGCGTCGGCGGGTCGACCCGTGGACATTGCGTCGGGACCGGACGGCAACATCTGGTTCACGGAGCTCTCGCGAATCGGCCGGATCACGACGGCGGGCGTCATCACCGAATTCCCCGTTCAAACGGCGCCGCCTCGGGGGATCAGCCCCGGCCCGGATGGCAACGTCTGGTTCACGGAGCTCTCACGGATCGGCCGCATCACTCCAGCCGGGGAGATCACGCGTTTTCCGATCCCCTCAACACCCGGTGATGCTCAGGGCATCACGATCGGCCCGGACGACGCAATCTGGTTTGCCGAGGTCGCGGACAACAGGATCGGGCGGATCACGACGGGTGTGGTGATCGACGAAACCCTGATCCTCCCGGTCGTCGGATCGACGCCCGGCGTCGAAGGGTCGTTCTTCCGGACGTCGGTCCAGCTCCACAACGCCGGGACGACGCCGAGCGCGGGCGGAATCCTGTTCCATCCCTCAGGCACCGCCGGGAGCGAACAGGATCCAACGCTGCCGTTCACGCTCGCGCCTGGACAAACGCTCACCATTCCGGACCTGCTCCCCGCGATGGACCGATCCGGGCTCGGAAGCGCCGACGTGATCCTGACGCTCGGTTCGGCCGGCAACGTCCCGGTCGTCTCCGCGCGCGTCTTCAACGACGCGGGCGCCGCCGGGACGACGGGATTCGCGCTGAACGCGTTGACGGCGAGCGAGGCCGTGCATGCGGGCCGACGCGGAGTCCTCTTCGTTCCTTCGGATCTGGCGGCTTTCCGGCTGAACATCGGGATCCGCACGCTCGATCAGCCGGTCGCGATGACTTTGACCGTGCGCGACGCGGGCGGCGCGATCGTTGCGAACATTCCGCGCTTTTTCCCGGCCGTCTACCACGAGCAGCAGACGTCGGCCGCGTTCCTGAACGGCTTTCCGGTTCCGGCGGGGGGTTCGATCACGGCGACGATCGATTCCGGAGCCGCGATCGTCTACGGCGCCACGGTGGACAACCGGACCGGTGACCCGAGCCTCCAGATTGCGCGCCCCGCCCCGTAGCGCCTAAGGTTCTCTTTCCGGTCGGTCCTGCGGGCCCGAGCGGTGCTCGACGTCGAGCAGGCCGGACGGCTTGCGACGGTGCGACGGCTTCAACTCTTTCTCGGGCTGTTCCTCAGCGGACTCCGGCG
>DASUAD010000121.1:0-2582 GCA_035763965.1 Thermoanaerobaculia bacterium
GAACCACTGGTACGGGGTGCCCTGGAAGCAGCCGTAGTAGGCCTGGTGGAGCTCGGTGACCTCGGACGTATCGAGCCCTTCGCAGGTCTTCTGGATGATCGTGGCCTGCGGATAGCGGTCGAGCCGGAAGAACTCGCGGAAGTCCTTCACGGACTCGTCGTGCGTCTGCGTCGTGATCATCCGCTGGATCTCGACGACGATCTTCTTCCCCTTCGACATTTCGAGAAACCGCTTGATGTTCTCGACCACGACGTCGAACTTCCCGCCCTTGCGCACGATCGGGTAGACGTCCGGTTTCAGCGTGTCGATGCAGAGGCGGATTTTCGACAGCGAGGTCTCGAGAACCTTCTTCGCCCACTCCTCGGACAGCAGCGTCGCGTTCGTCGAAACGCACACGCCGGGGAAAAGGTCGATGGCCTCGGGGAGCCGCTTGTACAGGAAGGGCTCACCCATCTCGTGCAGGTAGCGCATCTTCAGACCAAGTGACTTCATCTGGCGTGCGACGTCCTCGACCATGTCCCACGGCGCGTCTTCGAAGGGACGCGTCAGCACGTCCATCGGACACATCCCGCATCGCAGGTTGCACCGGCTCGTGAGCTCGAGCATGTACTTGAGCGTCGGGAGCCGGAGACCGTTCCTTCCGCGGCTCATGACGGCTCGTCCTCCGAAGCCCGGAGGGCGAAGGAGGGGCGCGTCCTCGAACGTTCGATCCCGGCCATCGCGCCGAGCACGGGCAGCGCATTGGCGCGATCGAAGAGGATCATCGTGCGCGCGTTGCACTCGTGCGTGCAGCGGCAGAGGCGGTCGTGTTTGTCATCGACGAACTTCCGGACACCGCCGTTGCCGCGGATCTTCGCGAAGTCGTAGCCGGACTCGCGCACGTTTCCGAGCGGGGTTCCGATGAGCTCGCAGCCGTGCACCGTCCCGTCCTCGGTGAGCACGAACTCCCGTTCGCCCGCGAGACAGAAGCCCTCGAACCCGCCGCCCCGCGCCTGCCGCGCGATGTACTCGAACCGGCGGCGGTTGACCTCGCGACGGGCCCGCGTCCGCGCGCCGCGCCAGCCGGTCCGCGCTTCGTCCGGCGGATACCTCGCGTCGAGCCAGCCCGAGAGCCGCTCGTAGCGGTCGATGTCGAGGCCTTCCTTCAGCGCGGGGTCGTACGCGTCGCCGCGGATCAGGCCGAGCGAGTGGTGGCTCGGCCGGTAACGCTCGTACACGAACCGGCAGAAATCCTCGACCTCCTCCTGGTTGTCGCGCATGAAGACCGTCGTGACGCCGACCGTAAGATTCGGAGTCGAGCGCGCGACGCCGAGAAGCGACTCGAGCGTCGCGAGCGCGCGGTCGTACAGGCCGGGGACCGCGCGGACGCGGTCGTGGAACGCCTGGAAGCCGTCGATCGAGACCGAAACCCCCAGGGAGAGGTCGCGGGAGAAGGAGCAGATCTTCTCGACCATTCCGCCGATCTCCGCGGCGGCGAAGCCGTTGGTCGGAACTCCGACGTCGAAGACGCCGCACCGCTCGAAGTAGACGCGGATGATCTCCGGCAGGTCGCGCCGGAGAAAGGGCTCGCCGCCGGAGATGAGGAGCAGCCGGATCGGCGGCAGCGTCGAGACGAAGCGCTCGATCTCCTCGAGCGTGAGCTCGTTCTTTCCGGCGTTGATCGGGTAGAAGCAGTGCGCGCACCGCGCGTTGCACACCGACGTCACGAAGTGCGTCCACTGCGCGAGCGGCTCGCCCGGCGCGATCCAGTCGCGCGCCAGGGCGAGGCCCTGCTTGAGACGGACGGGGATCACGCCTTCTTCCTCTCCCCTCGCGAGAGGGCCGAGGTGAGGGCGCTCTTCTCTATCTCCCTCCGGGAGCGCTTTCCGCTCATTTCCCTCTCCCCGCGAGCGGGGAGAGGGTTGGGGTGAGGGGCCTCCCTCCTCGCCTCGAAGAACCCCCGGATCCGATGAACCTCCCCGGCCACGAGCCACGGAAAGAGCGTGACGGCCTTGCGCGAGTATCCGGCGCGCGCCATCCGCGCGACGGTGATCCACAGGTGAGGAAAGAGGAACAGCAACGCCGGCCATCGAACGAGCACGCGACCGGGACGGTCGAGCGCGGCGCGCGTCCGGTAGATCGTCTGACCGCACGCGACCTGCTTCTCGCGGAACGCCGCGGCGTCCAGCCGCTCGTGGCGGTGCGTGAGCACGATCTCCGGGTCGAACCAGAGGATGCCTCCGCGGGCGAGGACGGCGAGCGCGAACGCGGTGTCCTCGCCGGAATTGGTCTCGGGGAACCGCACGTCGCCGACCGCGTCGCGCCGGTAGACGATCCCCATCGTCGGGATGTTCTTCCGGGGTCCGGGACGCGCCGCGCGGATCCACTCCGAGTGGTTCAGGAACCAGTCGAGCTCTCCCCAGCGGCCCGGCCGTCCGTTGGCGATCCGGCCGCCGACCCCGGCAACCGCGGAGGCGCCTTCGAAAGCCCGGCGCGCCCGCTCGAACCAGTCGCGCGGAGCGACCGCATCCGCGTCGAGGAAGGCGAACACATCGCCGCGCGCGGCTTCCATCCCGGCGTTTCGGGCGCCGCCGGCGTTGCGG
>DASUAD010000122.1:0-5266 GCA_035763965.1 Thermoanaerobaculia bacterium
AGGGTTCCCTCCCGAGTCACGGGGGCGGCCTGCGTCGGAAGCGCAGTGAGATCCGCCATCGGGGACGCCGGAGCGAGCGCTTTCGCGAGACCGAAGTCGAGCAGCTTGACCTCCGACTTCGTGATCATCACGTTGCCGGGCTTCAGGTCCCGGTGGACGATCCCGTGGCGGTGCGCCTTGTCGAGAGCGTCGGCGATCTCCGTCCCGTAGCGAAGCGTCAGATCGAGAGGCAGCGGCCCTTTCGCGAGGCGGTCCGCCAGGGTCTCTCCCTCGAGGTATTCCATGACGAGGTAGTCCACGCCGTCCTGGTGTCCCACGTCGTACAGCGCGCAGATGTGCGGGTGCGAGAGCTGCGAAATTGTCCTCGCTTCCCGCTCGAAGCGCTGGCGCGACTCGGGTGAGGAGGAGAGGTGCGCCGGCAGCACTTTCACGGCTACCGTGCGATCCAGCCGTGTGTCCTTCGCCCGGTAGACTTCCCCCATTCCGCCCGCGCCGATCGGCGACAGGATCTCGTAGGGACCGAGCTTCGACCCTGCGGCGAGGCTCATCGTCTCAATGATTCCACGATCCCCGGACCACTAATAAGACGCAAGAGCCTCGAACACCTGGAGTAGGCTAGGGGTCTACGGCCGACAGACGACTCGCGCGGACCCGGATGCGCTGAAGCAAAGAGGCGGCACTGGAGTACGAGCCATGTCGGGACACCGGGGACTCCTCGCCGTTCTCGCCACCGTCCTCTGCTGCCTTTTCGCGGAATCCGCCCTGTCCCAGACGACCGGAGCGATCCAGGGCACGGTGACCGACTCGTCCGGAGCTGCGCTCCGGGACGCCGGGGTCGAGGCGAGGAGCGCCTCCCTCCAGGGCGTGCGCATCGCGACGACGGACAGCCGGGGCGGCTATCGGTTCCCGGCGCTTCCGCCCGGAACCTACACCGTGAAGGCGACCCTCGCCGGCTTCACGACGGTCGAGAAGACGGGCTACGTCACGCTCGATTCGACGGCGACGGTCGACCTGGAGCTCCAGGTCTCGGCACAGTCGAAGGTTCTCGTGACCGGGGAAGCGCCGGTCATCGATCTCTCCTCCACGACGACCGGGTCCACCTTCACGGCGAAGGTCCTAGAGCGAATGTCCATCGGTCGCAACTATGTCGAGATCGTTCGCTCGCAGCCGGGAGTCAACACCGACACTTCCGGGAACGTGCCGGGGGTGGGGGATCGCGTGATCAACATCGCCGTCTATGGCTCGACCTCGCTCGAGAACCTCTACCTCGTCGACGGGATCAACACGACGAACGTGATGCGAGGCTTCCAGGGCAAGACCATCAACCCCGAGTCCATGCAGGAGGTAGAGATCAAGACCGGCGGCTACCAGGCGGAGTACGGGCGGGCGCTCGGTGGCGTGATCAACGTGATCACGAAGTCCGGAGGCAACGAGTTTCACGGCGACGTTTTCGGCCACTTCAACTCCCGGTCCATGCGTGCCGAGGCGGAAGTGAACGAGGACGACATCATCGCGGCGGAGCAGACCGAGGTCGAGCGTTGGGACGCGGGCGCGGACCTGGGCGGCTACATCCTCAAAGACCGGCTCTGGTTCTTCGGCTCCTACGACCGGATCGAGTCCGAGACGACCCGCATCCCACAGGCGGGCCCCGTCGCCGGGCAGGGTTTTGTTCTAGACAGGAAGTCTGACACGTCCTCGGGTAAGGTCACCTGGAACCTCGGTACTGGCTCGAGCCTCGTTCTGAACACGCTGGCCGACCCGGAGAAGGTCAGCGGGCCGATCAATCTTCCGTTGTCAGTGAACCCGCTCACTTATTCCGGAATCCGCTACCTCGGGGCGCGGGACTACGCGGCGCGTTTGAACCATCTCGTCGGCTCCTTCGGCATCCTGGCGCTTCAATACTCCCGGCACAACGATCGGCAGGAAACCAAGATCCCCGAGGAGGGGGATCTGCCGCGTGTCTCGGACCAGACCGTGCCCGGAGTCGCCGTGGCAACCGGCGGGTTCGGCAACATCGTGAACTTCCTCGCCAACCACACGTCGAAGCGCAACGGCTACTCCGCCGCCTTCGCTGCCTATGCCGGCAACCACGAGTTCAAGCTCGGCGGCGACTACGAAGAGAACGAAACCGTCGGGACCACCCGCCGCACTGGTGGACAGATGCTCACGATTCGGCCCTGCCGGGCGAACCCGGAGAACCCGGCCGCTGTGGACCGGTGCCTCGCAGCGGGAGGCGTTGGCGCCCCTTACGTCAACTGGCGCGGCGAAACCGTGCCCGCAGGAGTCGTCTACACGCACCGCTTTGTCTCGAATCCGGACGGGACGCCCGTTCTCCGCATCACCACGGATACCCCAACCCTCGCCTACTCCGCCTTTCTTCAGGACACCTGGCGGGTGACGCGCCCCCTGACGGTCAATGTGGGACTCCGCTGGGACCGGGAGGAGATCAAGAACCAGGAGGAAAAGACTGTTATTGATCTGGACGACATGTGGGCACCCCGAGCCGGCATCGTATGGGACTTCAGCGGGGACGGAACGTCGAAGCTCTTCGCGTCCTACGGCCGCTTCTACTACCAGTTCCCGACCGACCTGAACTTCGGAGCGTATGGAAACGACGATTTTCTCGACGTCTTTGTGTCCAACTACGACCCGGTCTCGCTGACGCACGACCCCACAACGCCGTTCCCCGGTTCGACAACCATTCCCTCCGGCGACGAGCCCGCGGACACGAACCTGAAGGGGATGCACCAGGACGAGTACACGGTCGGCGTCGAAAAGGCTCTCACGCCGACCTTCGTCGTGGGTCTCAAGGGGAACTACCAGAGGCTCGGTGACGTGATCGAGGATCGCTGCGACCTGGACTACCTCCATCCGGAGAATCACGGTCAGCACTGTGCGATCTTCAACCCGGGATCTTCGGAGAAGTACGCGCGGGGCGATTTCCCCTGCCAGAACAGGACGAACGAGCGTCCGGACGCGGCCGAGCTCGACGCGCTCTGCAACGGGAACGGCGGCCCATCGATCGCCAGCGCCTCGCGGATATACAGAGGCATCGAGCTGACCGCGCGGCAGACCTTTCAGGAAAGACTGTGGGTGCAAGCGTCCTACATCTTCTCCAGCCTGCGCGGAAACTACGACGGCGCGGCGCGGCTGGCGTCTGGGCAGGCAGACCCCGGGATCAACGCCGACTTCGATTACTTCGCGTTCGATCAGCACAACTCGCATGGCAAGCTCTACCTGGATCGTCCTCACACGTTTCAGCTCGGTGCGACCTACCGGACGCCTTTCGGGCTGTCGGCGGGCCTGTCCACGTACGTCCGCAGCGGCCCGCCGCGAAACAGGGGGGAGTATTTCAACCTCGGTTACAACCAGGAAATTTTCGGAGTCCGGCGCGGGACAGCGGGTCGTGCGAAAACCCAGTACGAGGCAAACGTCACACTCGCGTACGAGTTCAAAGCCGGTCCGGTGACGATCGCCCCTCGGGTCTCTGTGTTCAACCTCTTGAACCGCCAGGGAGAGACGCGCGTCTCCGACGCGTTCAACCCGGACGGTGCGTTCGACGCCGAAGGCAACGCCGTGCAGCACCCCAACTACGGCAAGATCCAGGAGCGTCAGGGACCGCGGCTCTTCCGCGTCGCAATGAGAGTGTCGTTCTGAGTCACGGCCGCGGCTTCAACGCCTCGGCCCAGTTGAGCACGAGAGCGAGAGGTGGTTGCGGCTCGTCCGACGCGCGCACCGCGATCAGGAACCGGCCGTCGGCGCCGACGTCGTACTTGCTCGGCCCGAAGAGCGTGTCGACCAGCATCTGGACGGGAACCTTGAAGAGAGGCTGAGGGGACCCGAAAGTGAGCTCTGCTCCTTCGGGTCTCACGGAAACGGCGGTCATGGTCTTTCCCGCCACGAGATAGAAGAGCTCCCGGCCGTCATGGCTCCATCGCGGATATGCACCTCCGCCCGAGGAGACGCGGTAGCGTCGTCCCGGCTCGGAAAAGGAAGCCACGTAGATCTCCATCCGTCCCGATTCGTCCGACGTGTAGGCGACCCACCGTCCATCCGGAGAAAAGACACCCTGCTCTTCGTTGTAGCGGGTCGCCACGAAGTCGCGCGGGCGCGGCTCACCCGACAGCGGAAGCACCCTCAGGTCTCCGAGGGTCTCCCGGTCGAATTCTCGGAAGAGAAGAAAACTCCCATCCGGAGAGAGACTGGTCGGCCACTTCGAGTCCTCCGACTCGAGAAGTACTCTCTCTTCGCCGCCCGCGGCAGCGATGGAGATCTCATGGAGGTCCCAGCGGCCCTTCTGGTTGGAGGCGAACACGATTCGGCGACCGTCCGGCGAGAAGACCGGAATGAGCTCCGCCAACCTGCCCCGGGTCAATCTCGTGCCCGAGCGGAGCGCGGCATCGTAGATCCACACGTCCGGAGGCATCGCCACATCCTCGGCGAGGCTGACGGCCACCTTTCGCCCGTCGCGGGAAAGGGTCGGGCTGATGTAGATCGCGGGCGGACCGACATCCCCCAGCTCCCTTCCCGTTCGATCGAACCAGACGAGGCGAGAGAGGCGCAGGCCCGACCGGCCCGCGTAGGCGAGGAGATTCTCGGAAACCGAGAAGACGGTCTTCGCCGAGGAGGGGTTGTACTCGACGCCCTGGGCCAGCTCGACCGGCTCTCCTTCGATCCGGCCTTTGGCCGGGTCGAACGGGGCCGCCATCAGACGGTCGCCGCGGCGGAAGACGAGGTGGCCGGACGAGTAGGCCACGTCGGAATCGATCTGCAGAACGAGCCGCCGCTCTTTCGAATCGAGCGACGCCAGGAAGAGCGCATTTCGATCGGTCTGGAAATAGCGGATCCGGAAGAGGAATCGCCGGCCATCGGGCAGAAACCACGGCCAGGAGTGGTCGATTTCCCCTTCCTCGAGTCGAGTCACGGCAACGGCGTTCCCTCCGGCAGCCGGGACTCGCATGAGGTGATGGCGAAGGGATGGGCAGAACAGGATCGTGCCGTCGGCGCTCCAGGAACCTCCCCTCGCCACGCCGACGTCGGCGAGCGCACGCGGTGCCGGCGCCGAACCGGAAGCTTCGACGACTTTCAATCTCCCCCGAGCGAAGAACCCGATCGAACGGCTGTCCGGAGACCAGAACGGAAACGTCGCTTCGTCGGTTCCGGGAATCGGGACCGCCGTGGCGGCATCCAGATCGCGGTACCAGAGAAGGGTCTTGCCTTCCGGGTGGTCGACGGAGAAGGCGAGCCGCTTTCCGTTCGGAGAAAC
>DASUAD010000123.1:0-16082 GCA_035763965.1 Thermoanaerobaculia bacterium
TTCTCCCCTTCCGCAACCGCGGTTCCCATCATCGCGCGGCCCATGTCCGACATGATCTTCTTGACGTCGGCGAAGTCGCGGTTGATCTCCCCCGGGCAGTTGATGAGATCCGCGATTCCCTGGATCGCCTGGCGCAGGACGTCGTCCGCGATCTTGAAGGACTCCTGGAACGGCGTGTTGCGCTCCACGAACGAGAGAAGCCGCTGATTCGGGATCGTGATCAGCGTGTCGACGTGCTCGCGCAGCTCCCGCGCCGCTCTTTCCGCCTGCCGCATCCGCTTCTTGCCTTCGAAGTCGAAAGGCTTGGTGACGACCGCCACGGTCAACGCGCCCGACTCGGCCGCGAGCTTGGCGATGACCGGCCCGGCTCCCGAGCCCGTTCCCCCGCCGAGGCCGGCCGCGAGAAAAACCATGTCGGCGCCCTGAACGATCTGGGACAGCTTCTCCTGATCTTCGATCGCCGCGTTGCGACCGACGTCGGGATCGGCGCCGGCACCGAGTCCCTTCGTCAGCCGGGCGCCGAGCTGGAGTTTCGTCGTGGCGCCCGACTTCCGCAGTGCCTGGAGGTCGGTGTTGCACGCGATGTATTCGACCCCGCGCACGCCGGCCGCGATCATCCGGTTGACGGCGTTGCAGCCGCCGCCCCCGATGCCGATCACCTTGATGACCGCCGGTGACGCATCTCCCCGTTCCAGCTCGACCGCGAGACGCGACCTTCCGTCGTCGACGAGCTCGATCATGGACCTCTCCCTTCTACCTCTTCCTGGATTTCGCCTCTCGCGGCGCGCACTCGAGGGCCCCTCCCTCAGAACAGCTCCCGGAAGAACCGGGAGACCGACGTCGCGGCGCGTGTAATCTTGCGCGGCCGACGGCGCCCGGTCTTGTTGCGGTGTCCATACAAGAGAAGACCCGTCGCCGTCGCCCACTCCGGCCGGGACACCACGTCGACGAGCCCTCCCACTCCAGTCGGAACGCCCCGCCGGACGGGTCCCTCGAAGATGCTCTCGGCGATCTCCACGATCCCCTCGAGCTCCGCTCCCCCTCCGGTCAGAACCACCCCCGACCGCATCTCCTTGTCCACGCCGAGCCGCTTCAGGTCCTCCTGGATGAGCCCCAGGAGCTCCTCCGCCCTCGGCTGGAGAATGTCCGCCAGCGTCGAGCGCGGACACAGCTTCGGCTCCCGGCCGCCGACCATCGGGACCTCGACCATCTCGTCCTCGGCGACCGCCGAGCGCAGGGCCGAGCCGTACTTCTTCTTGATGCGCTCGGCGTCCACGATGGGCGCACGCAGCACGACCGCGAGGTCGTTGGTGAAGTGATCGCCGCCGACCGGAATGACGGCCGTGTGTGCGATCGATCCCCTCTGGTAAACGGCGACCTCCGTCGTCCCGCCGCCGATGTCGATCAGAACGATCCCCAGCTCCTTCTCGTCATCGGTCAGAACGGCTTCCGCCGCGGCGAACTGCTCGAGGACCAGCTCGACGACCTCGATGCCCGCCTTGTTCATGCAGGTGACGATGTTCTGCGTCACGGCGACGGGCGCCGTGACCACGTGGACGTCTGCCTCGAGCCGCGCGCCGACCATTCCGGTCGGGTCGCCGACCCCGTCCTGTCCGTCGACCGCGAACTCGCGGGGCACGACGTGGACGACCTCGTGGTCCTGGGGGATCTGCACCCCGCGCGCCGCGTCGATCACTCGGGTGACGTCTTCCCGGGAGATCTCCCGCTCCTTGCCCGCCACGGCCACGACCCCGCGGCTGTTGAAGGAGCGCACGTTCGACCCGGAGATCCCGACCCATGCGCGGGCGATCTGGACCCCCGCCATGATCTCGGCTTCCTCGGCGGCGCGCTTGATCGCCTCGATCGTGGCGTCGACGTTGATGATGTTTCCTTTGCGGGTCCCGCGGTTCGGCGCGGCTCCTTTCCCGATCACGTCGAGACCCCCGTGCGAGTTCTGCTCGCCGATCAGGACGCAGATCTTCGAGCTGCCGATGTCGCAGGAAACGAGGAAGTTTTCGGGCTTGGCCATCAGGACGCCCGGAGCCGGGAAACGGGAAACGGGAAACGGGAAGCGAAGGAAAGGCGGGCCTCTCGCGTTCTCCGATTTCCGTTTTTCGTCTTCCGACTCATAGAGAATTGCCCGCTCCATAGGCGCCAACGAGCACAATCCGATCTGCAAACCGGAGATCGATTGCCCGCGCCTCCCACCCACGAGACTCGATGAAACCCCGCGCCTCCAGAAGCGCGCGGATCTTCGCGGGAGCGTCCCGTCGAAGAACACGAACCGGCCTTCGGAAGATCGTGTCCATGATACCGAAACCTCCGTCCGGCAGCGCCGAAATTTCCGAGAGCGCGGTGAAATATTCGGTCGGCGCGGAGCGAAGGTCGTCCAGCAGACCGACTGCGTCCGCGAGCGCGCGCCGATCTCCGGAGACGAGCACGTATTCCGTCGCGTCCGCGCGCGGATCGTAGAGAGCGATCGGGCGCCCGTCGGACGAGAGCCACCAGAGTCCCGAGTCGTCGCGGAAGAGCGCGACCGCTTTTCTCTCCGTCACCCGCACGGCGAGGCCGTCGGGGAGTTGCTTCGAGAGGGTCACGCGCTCGACCCAGGGATGTCCGCGAACGGCGTGCGCGATTGCGGAGAGATCGAGCGCAATCAGGTTCGCAGAACGCCAGGGTTCGACCGCGCGCAGAATCTCCTCGGTTCGCGCGCGGCGGTTTCCGGAGACCTGGATTCTCTGGAGCGAGAACAGCGATCCGCCCAGAAAGCGCGAGAGACCCGCCGCCGCGCCGGCGAGTACGGCTCCGGCCAGAAGAAGGCGGAGGATTCCCCTTCCGCGGCGCCGCGGGGCGATCGTCCCCCGCCGGAGAAACGCCTTTCGGTCCCCGCCGACGGCGACGAACGTCGCGTCCGATCTACTTTCCGCCATTCGCGATTCTCCGGGCGCCGAGTCCCTCGAGATAGCCCTCGCCGAGTTTGACCACGTCGCCGGCACCCATCGTCAGGAGCAGGTCGCCCGGACGGAGAAGCCTCTCGAGTCGTTCCACAACTCTTTTCTTGTCAGCGACATACACGAGATTTCGGTGCCCCGCCTCGCGGGCCGCCTCGACGACGAGCTGGCCGGTGACGCCGGGCAGCGGCTTCTCCCGCGAAGGGTAGACGTCGGTCACCACCGCGACGTCGGCTCCGAGGAGAGCCCGCCCGAACTCGACGGCGAAGTCGCGGGTGCGCGAAAAGAGGTGCGGCTGGAAGAGGGCGACGAGCCGCCGGTCCGGGTAGACCTGCCGCGCCGCGGCGAGGGTCGCCGCGATCTCGGTCGGGTGGTGCGCGTAGTCGTCCACGACCAGGACGCCGCCGCGCTCCCCCTTCTTTTCGAATCGGCGGATCACCCCGGTGAATCCCGCGAGCGCGTGGGCGATCGTCGGGAAAGGGATCAGGAGCTCCCGCCCCACGGCGATCGCCGCGAGAGCATTGGCGACGTTGTGGCGGCCCGGCAGCGGGAGACTCACCTCTCCGAGCCGTCCCCGCTCCGAATCCCATACCTCGAACCGGGTGCCGGAGGCCTCGAGATGGATGTCGCGGGCCCGCAGGTGGGCCTGTGGAGATTCCCCGTACGTGACCACCCGCTTCTGGATGCGCGGCAGGATCGCGACGACTCCCGGATCGTCGAGGCACGCGATGACCGCGCCGTAGAACGGGACCCGGTTGGCGAACTGAACGAACGCATCGAGGATCTCTTCGAGGTCGCGATAACAGTCGAGGTGATCGGCTTCGATGTTCGTGATGACCGCGACGTCCGGCGTGAGCTCGAGAAACGAATGGTCGTACTCGTCCGCCTCGGCGACGAGAAAATCGCCGCGGCCCAGGCGTGCGTTCGTGCCGAGAATCCGCACGCGGCCTCCGACGACGATCGTCGGATCGAACCCCGCCTCCGTCAGGACCATGCCGGTGAGAGAGGTCGTCGTCGTCTTGCCGTGCGTGCCCGCGACCGCGATGCCCTGCTTCAAACGCATCACCTGGCCGAGCATCTGGGCACGGCGAATCACGGGAATCCCCCGCTCGCGCGCGGCGGACACCTCGGGATTCGATTCGTCGACCGCGGACGAGATCACGACGACGTCCGCGTTTTCGACGTGCGCGGGGTCGTGCCCGAGCGAGATCTTCGCGCCGAGGCCGGCCAGCCGTTCGGTGTTTTCGCTCGTCTCGCGATCGCAGCCGGAGATCTCGAGGGGAGTCGAGAGGAGCAGGATCTCGGCCAGACCGCTCATCCCGACGCCCCCCGCGCCCACGAAGTGGATCCGCCGCATCTTGAGGAATCTCATGGCTTGATCGCGGCGTGTGCGAAGCAAACACGCCGCCTCAAGAACTCCCTCTCCCGCTTGCGGGAGAGGGCCGGGGTGAGGGGGTTGATTTCGCGGCTAACCTTCATCGGGTGGCCTCCGCCTCGAACAGCAGGTCCGCGAGTCGCTCCGCCGCGTCCGGTCGGGCAAAGGAGCGCGCGCTCCTCCCCATCTCGACGAGCCGTTCACGGCTGCCGATGAGCCCGCGGACCGCTGCCGCGAGCGCCTCGCCGGTCAGTGCGCCCTCCTCGATCACGACGGCCGCGCCGGCGTGCTCGAAGGCGCGCGCGTTCTCGGTCTGGTGGCCATGGGTCGCGGAGCCGAACGGGACGAGGACCGCCGGCCGGCCGGCGGCCGCGAGCTCCGCGAGCGTCTGCGAGCCGGCCCGGGCGAGAACGAGGTCCGCCCAGGCGAGCTCCTCGTGGATCCGGGGCAGGAACGGCTCGAGCCTCCAACCGGGCGGAAGTGCGCCGGAGCGAGCGCGCACCGACTCGAACTCCTTTTCGCCGGTCTGGTGGATCACCTCGATCCCGTCGCGAGCCAGGAGCGGCGCCGCTTCGGCCATCGCCCGGTTCAGGACCCGCGACCCCTGGCTTCCGCCGAAGACGAGCAGCCGCCGGGTCGGGGCGGAGGGGTCGATCGGCGGGACCTGGAAGAACTCCGTGCGTACGGGCGTGCCGGTGACGACTCCGGGCCGCGCCAGATGCGAGTTCGCGGCCGCGACGCCGACGGCCGTGCGCGTTGCGATGCGGTTGAGCAGCCGGTTCGCGATTCCGGGGAACGCATTCGACTCGTGGATCAACGTCGGCACGCCGAGCGAGCGCGCGGCAACGACGACCGGAAAACTGACGTAGCCGCCGACGCCCGCGACCGCTCGCGGGCGGCGCCGCGCGAGAAGACCGCGTGCCTGGAAAAACCCGACGGGCAGCTCGGCGATCGCGCCGAGCTTCGCCGCGGACCGCTTTCCCGCGAAACCCGAGACCCGGACGAGCTCGAGCGGAAAACCCGCCTGGGGGACCAGCCTGGTCTCGAGCCCGTGGCGGCTTCCCACGAAGAGGATGTCCGAGTCGGGCCGGCGCGAGCGGATCTCCCGCGCGAGCGCGATCCCCGGGAAGATGTGCCCTCCCGTGCCTCCCGCCGCGATCACGTACGACCCCTCCTTCGCCTCATGCCTCACGTCTCACGTCTCACGCGTTTCCACCTCGTGTTGCGACACGTTCAGAATCAATCCCGCCGCGATCCACGAGGCGACCAGCGACGACCCTCCGTACGATACGAACGGCAGCGGGATCCCTTTCGTCGGCACGAGCGCGAGGACGACGCTCACGTTCACCGCCGCCTGGACGACGAGCATCGCTGTCGCCCCGGCCGCGACGAGTGCGCCGAAGGCGTCGGGTGCGCGGCGGGCCGCGCGAAAGCCGCGCCACGCGACGACTCCGAAACAGAGCACGACCCCGACCGCGCCGAGAAAACCGAGCTCCTCGCCGACGATCGCGAATATGAAGTCGGTGTGGGGATACGGAAGGAAGAACAGCTTCTGCCGGCTCGCCCCGAGGCCGTTTCCGAAGAATCCCCCGGCGCCCACCGCGATGAGTGACTGGAGCGCCTGGAAGCCCGCCCCCAGAGGGTCCGCCTCCGGCCGCAGGAACGAGAGCAGCCGCGCGCGCCGGTAGTCGGCGGTCAGCGCGGCGGCGAGCACGAGCGGGATCGCGCCTGCGCCGAGAATCAGGAACAGCTTCGCGCGAACCCCGGCGAGCCAGAGGAGGACGCCGGCGAGCATCAGGTAACAGGCGGCGGTGCCGAGGTCCGGCTCGAGCAGGACGACCCCCGCCGCGAGCATCGTGAAAAAGAGCGCCGGCCGGATCGCCTTCTGCGGGTCTCCCCACGTGAGCGTCTTGCGCGCGATCTGCGAGGCGAGGAGAAGCACCAGCGCGACCTTGAGGAACTCGGAGGGCTGGAACATCACGGGTCCGAGTGGAATCCAGCGGCGCGCGGCGTTGATCGGCGGCTGCAGCAGTGCGAGCACGCAGAGAGCGAATGCTCCGCCGTAGATGAAGTACACGATCGCGGGCTTCGAGAAGACCCGGTAGTCCGCGCGCGAGATCACGAAGGCCGCGATGCCGCCGACGACGAGCGCCACGATCTGCTTGACGAGGTACCGGTAGGGGCTTCCCGAGGTCTCGGCGGCCGAGACCGCCGACGCGCTGTAGATCATCACGCAGCCGAAGAGCGACAGCGCGACGAGCGCGACGAAGAGGACCTTGTCGGTGGCCAACTTACGCGCCATAAGGCCCCTGAGCCGGGAGACGGTAGACGGAAGACGGAAGACGAGTCGAGTTGGAAAGCTGCGTCGAATTTCGGTGCTCCACGTCTACCGTCTCCCGTCTTCCGTCTTCCGCGCGTTCACCTCGCGCGCGAGCTCCGCGAAGTGCTCGCCCCTCTCTTCGAAGTTCGCGTACTGGTCGAACGACGCGCAAGCCGGCGAAAGGAGCACCGAGTCGCCGGGCCGCGCGATCTCGGCCGCGCGCGCGACGGCGTTCTCGAGGCGGCCGCAGCTCTCGATCGGCGCCGTGCCCTCGAGCGCCCGTTCGATGAGCGGCGCCGCCTCGCCGATCGTGAGGACGACCCGCGCGGCGTGGGCGACGGGCTCCGCGAGTTTCGAGAAATCGCCGTGCTTGTCGCGCCCGCCCAGGATCAGGAGGACGCTCCGCGCGCGCCTTCCATCGAGCGACTTCACCGTCGCGTCCACGTTCGTGCCCTTCGAGTCGTTCACCCACGCGACGCCGGAGGCTTCGAGAACCAGCTGCGTGCGGTGCGGGAGCCCTCGGAATTCCGTCAGACCTTTCTCGATCGCGGCGGGCGGCGCATCGAGGCACTCGGCTGCCGCAAGAGCGGCCAGCGCGTTCTCGAGATTGTGCGCGCCGGGAAGAGAAAGCCGATCGGCGGAAAGCACTTCACGCCGGCTGCCGTGGACTTCCGAGAAGAGTCGTCCGCTCTCGCACCAGGTGCCGCCGAGCGCCGGGGCCCGGCGTGAGAACGGTACCTGCCGCGCGCGGGTGCGGCAACGGCTCGCGACGGGGTCATCGGCGTTGATGACGGCAAAGTCCTCTTCGGTCTGGTTCGCGAAGATGCGTTCCTTCGCGGCCGCGTAGCCCTCGAAGCTCGCGTACCGGTCGAGGTGGTCGGGCGTGACGTTCGTCAGCACGGCGACGTCCGGTCGGAACCGCTCGACGGTCTCGAGCTGGAACGACGAAATTTCGCAGACGAAGTCGCGCGTTCGGCGCTCCCGGAGAAACCCGGACAGCGGTTCGCCGATGTTCCCGGCGAGCGCCACGGGGCGCGAGCCGAAGCGCAGGATTTCCGCGATCCAGGCCGTCGTCGTCGACTTGCCGTTCGTACCCGTGACTCCGACCCAGCGGTTGCTTCCCACCGCCTCCTCCTCCGCGAGGCGCCACGCGATCTCGAGCTCCCCGAGGACCGGAAGGCCGCGCCGCGTCGCCGCAACGACGAGAGGATGAGAGACGGGCACTCCGGGCGACAGCGCGAGGCAGCCCGAGCCATCGAGCGCCTCCTCCGGATGGCCGCCAAGGAAAAAGCGGACGCCGCGCTCCTCGAGGTCACGCCGGCCCTCGATCTCATCCGCGGGCTTGTCGTCGACGACGACGACCTCGAGGCCTCGCTCGACGAGCGCTTCCGTGAGCGCCCGGCCGCTGCGCGCGAAACCGAGAATGGTCACCCGGGCCGGCAGATCCGCGGAGTGTTTCGTCTTCGCGCTCATCGCAGCTTCAACGTCGAAAGCGCCAGCACCGAAAAGAGAATCGAAATGATCCAGAAGCGCGCGATGACCCGCGACTCGGGCCATCCGGCGAGCTCGAAGTGATGGTGGAGAGGCGCCATCCGGAAGACGCGCTTGCCGGTGCTCTTGAACGAGACGACCTGGATGATCACCGACAGCGCCTCGAGAACGAAGACGCCGCCGACGATCGCGAGCAGGACCTCCTGCTTGGTCATCACCGCGACCGACGCGAGCGCTCCGCCGAGCGGCAGGGAGCCGACGTCCCCCATGAACACGTCGGCCGGGTGTGAGTTGTACCAGAGGAAGCCGAGCGACGAGCCGACGAGCGCGCCGCAGAACACCGAGAGCTCGCCGGCCTGCGGTACGAAGGCGATCTGCAGATACCGCGCGGCGACCGCGTTGCCGCTGACGTACGCGAGCAGGGCGTACGTGCCCGCCGCGATTCCGAAGACACCGATCGCGAGCCCGTCCAGGCCGTCGGTCAGGTTCACCGCGTTCGAGGCGCCCACGAGGACGACCGCGACGAACGGAATGTAGAACGAGCCGAGGTCGAGGATGAGCTTCTTCAGAAACGGGAACGTCACGACGGTCGAGAACGTGCCGGGGGTGGCCCAGTGCTCGATTGCCCAGGCCGCGGCGAACGCGACGAGGAACTGCGGCACGAGCTTTCCCTTCCCCGACAGGCCGAGGCTGCGCCGCTGCGCGATCTTGACGGAGTCGTCCGCGAAGCCGACGACGCCGAACCCGACGAGGGTGCCGAGCGCGATCCAGACGAGCCGGTTCCTCAGGTCCATCCAGAGGAGCGTCGCGGCGATCACCGCGAGCAGGATGAGAACGCCCCCCATCGTCGGCGTTCCTGCCTTCGCCAGGTGCGAACGCGGTCCGTCCGTCCGCACCGACTGGCCGATCTGCCGCCGCTTCAGAAACCGGATCATCGGGCCGCCGAGAGCGAGCGCGAGGAGCAGAGCCGTGACCGCCGCCATCGCCGTGCGGAACGTGATGTACCGGAAGACGTTGAACGCCGGGAAGAACTTCGCGAGCGGGTAGAGCAGGTAGTAGAGCATTACGCCGCTCCTGCGTCGCGGCGCGGGACACGGAAAACGGAAAACGGAAAACGACTGCTCACCGCCCCCTCGATTCGTTTCCCGTTTCCCGTTTCCCGTTTCCCGGCTTCGTGAGCATCTCCACCGCCCGGTCGAGCCCGACCGCGCGCGACCCTTTGAGAAGCACCACGTCCCCCTCGCGCAGGATCCCGTCCAGAAGCCGCGCGGCTTCTTCGGGCGAGCCGACGTAATCGATCGCCGTGCGCGGGAAACCGCAGAGGACCGCCTCTTCGCCGTAGTAGCGGGCGAGGTCGCCCACGCAGACGAGCCGGTCCACGCGCTCCGAAGCGTACCTGCCGAGCTCGCGGTGCCAGATGTCTTCGTCTTCGCCCAGCTCGCGCATATCGCCCAGAACGGCGATCCGGCGTGTCGCCGCGAATCCGGCGAGCGTGTCGAGGGCCGCGGTGAGCGACGACGGGTTGGCGTTGTACGAGTCGTCGTAGAGGAGGGCGCCCGATGAGTGCCGGCGGAACTCGCCGCGGTGCGGCGATGGGCCGAGGCCCGGCGCCGCGGCGGCGCAGTCGGCCGCGGTGGCTCCGGCTGCGACGGCGACGGCGGAGGCTGCCAGAAAATTGACGGCCTGGTGCGTGCCGGGCAGCGGAAGAACCACTGCAGCCTCACCGACGGGCGTCCGCAGCCGGAATCGGATCTCGGTTTCGCCGCGCTCGAAGCGGTCTCCGACAACGTCGGCGGATTTCGCAAAGCGTCCGAACCGGATCACGCGGCCCGGCCATCGCGTCGCGATCGCGGAGACCCTCGAGTCGTCGGCGTTGGCGACGAACGTGCCGTTGGGCTTCAATCCCTCCAGAATCTCCGCCTTCGCCTGCGCCACCTCGTCGATCGAGTTGAAAAACGCCAGGTGCGCGGGAGCGATGTTCGTGATCGCCGCGATGTCGGGGCGAAAGGCGTTCGAAAGCCGCGACAGCTCTCCCTTCGCGCTCATTCCCATCTCCCCGACCATCCAGTCGGGGGTCCGGGACAGGTTGGCGATCGACAACGGGAAGCCGATCGCGCTGTTCTGGTTCCCGGGCGTCTTCTCGACGGTGAATCGCCGCGAGAGGATCGCGGCCGCGAATTCCTTGGTCGTGGTCTTCCCGGAAGAGCCCGTGATGGCCGCGAGGCGAAATCCCGCGCGCTCCTTCAGCATGACTGCGAGCGCCGTGAGAGCGGCGAGCGAGTCGGGGACCGCGATGATGGGACAGCCCTCCGGCAGCGGAGCGGGCGCGCGCTCCCCCAGAACGGCGCGTGCGCCGCGGAAGACCGCATCGGCCGCGAAATCGTGACCGTCGACCCGGGCGCCCTTCATCGCGACGAAGATGAATCCGGGGCGCGCCGCGCGCGAATCGACCGCGACGCCGGAGAGATCCACGTCGGAGGAGCCGGCGGGAACCGGGACTCCCGCGGCGATGGCGACGTCGGCCAGCGTGAACTTCATCGCCGGGAAGCGTACTCGGCCGCGACTTCGCGGTCGTCGAAGGGAACGGTTTGGTCCCCGATCACCTGGACGCGCTCGTGACCTCTTCCCGCGATCACGACGACCGTCCCCGGGTTCGCGAGCTCGATCGCGGTCCGGATGGCGTTGCGGCGATCGGTCACCTTCAAGTACTTCGTCGCTCCCGACGCGGCGAGCCCCTTCTCGACCTGCGCGAGAATGGCCTCGGGATCTTCGGATCGCGGATTGTCGGACGTGGCGATCGCGATATCGGCGAGAGACCCGGCGATCCGCCCCATCGGGGCGCGCTTTCCCGGGTCGCGATCGCCGCCACAGCCGAAAACCAGAACGATCTTTTTGTCCGTCAGGCCCCGCACCGCTTCGAGCAGACGTTCGAGTGCGTCTTCCGTGTGCGCGTAGTCCACGAGGATCGCGTACGGCTGGCCCGCCTCGACGCGCTCGAGGCGGCCGGGAACGCGCGTGACTGCCGCGCAACCCGCGGCGACGTCGGACTCGCCGACTCCGAGGGCGAGCCCCGCCGCTGCCGCGCCGAGGAGATTATCCACGTTAAAACGTCCGATGAGTGGCGACGCGATGCGGAAGCGGCCGCTGCCGTGCAAGACGGCGAGCGACGTTCCCGAAAGGTCACAGTGAACCTCATCGGCACGGACGTCCGCGGGCGCCCCCGACGGCGACCACGTCAGAACGGGGGGCGCGACCTCGCCGGCCAGCCGTCGCCCCGCGGGATCGTCCACGTTCACGACCGCGGCCGCCCCGGGTTTGCGCAGCTCGAACAACCTCTTCTTCGCGGAGTAGTAGTTCTCGAGATCGCCGTGGAAATCCAGGTGCTCGCGGGTCAGGTTGGTGAAGACCGCGACATCGAAGCGGCAGCCTTCGACGCGGTCGAGCGCGAGCCCGTGCGAAGACACTTCCATTGCGGCCGCAGGCGTTCCCGACTCCACCATCTCGGCGAGGAGCTGCTGGAGGACGGGAGCCTCCGGCGTCGTGTGCGGCGACGGAAGCTCGCGCCGACCGGTCCGGTATGCGACCGTTCCGATGAAGCCCGCGCGGCCGTAGCGCCGCGCGAGAAGAGACTCGAGGAGCATCGCGGTCGTCGTCTTGCCGTTGGTCCCGGTCACTCCGGCCAGAACGAGCTTTTCGGCGGGATCGCCCGCGAATCGTGTGGAGAGAAGCGCCAGCGCCCGCCGCGCCGAGGAAACCCGGACCCAGGGGACGCTCGCCCGCGCCGGGGCCTCCCGGTCCGAGACGATCGCCGCCGCTCCACGACGGGCGGCCTCGTCGGCTCGCTCCCATCCATCCACCTTCTCGCCCCGGACCGCGACGAAGAGCTCCCCGGGACGCACCTCGCGCGAATCGGCCGAGATTCCGGTGATTTCCAGATCGTTCGCGGATGAGGGGAAGCTCGAGTCCGGAAGGACCGACAGGAGCTCCACGAGCTTCACGGATCCGGCAACGGCGCGGCGGGCTCCTCCAGCCGGCGCTCGGTGCCCGGAGCCGACGCCGCATGCTCGGCGAGACGAAGAGTGCAGACGGATCCGGCGCGAACCGGAGTGCCGGGCGCGGGACTCTGTTCGATGACGAATCCGGATCCGACGATCCGCGCGGAGAGACCGCGGCGGGCGAAGAGCGCGAGCGCCTGGCGCGCGGAGAGGCCGACCGCCGACGGCACCCCGGCGTCATCGGTGACGGTCGTCCGTGTCGTCGCCGGCTCCTCGACCGTCCGCACCGACGCGGGGACGACGCCGTCCGGAAACCGGATCTTCTCCGCGGAATTCGCGGCGAGAAGCGTCTCGGGCAGGCGTTGCTCTTCCGGGGCGACGCGGAGGATACCGAGCGCCTGAGAGACGATGTGCGCGAAGACAGGCGCGGCGATGTCGCCGCCGTAGTACTTGCCGCTCCGCGGCTCCTCGATCAGCACCAGTCCCACGACGCGGGGATTCTCGCTCGGAGCGAAGCCGACGAAGGAAGCCACGTAGCGTCCCGGCTGATAGCCGCCCACTCCGGCCTTCTGCGCCGTGCCCGTCTTGCCGGCGACGGCGAAGCCGGGGATCGCCGCCTTCCTGCCGGTGCCGTGCTCGACGACGCCGACCAGAAGATCCCGAACGGTTCGCGCGGTCTCCTCGGAGAGGACCCGCTCGGGCTGCGGGGGCTCGAAAGTTTCGACGCGCCCGTCGGGGTACGCGATGCGCCGGACCAGGCGCGGCCGGACGAGACGTCCGCCGTTCGCGATCGCCGCCGCGACGCGCGCGAGCTGGAGCGGAGTCAGCGACACCTCCTGACCCATCGAGATGGTCGCGTTCGAGAGCGCCGACCAGCGCTCCGGACGCCGGAAGATGCCGGAGTTCTCTCCCGGCAGATCGATGCCGGTCGGGCGCCCCACCCCGAGCGCGGTTGCACCGTCCCAGAGCCTCTGCGGGCCCAGCCGCAGTCCCACGCGGATGATTCCGACGTTCGAGGAGTGCTCGAAAACCCCCGCCAGGTTCAAGGCGCCATAGCGATGGTGGTCGTGCTCGGAGATGACCGTGTTGCCGACGCGGATCGTGCCGTCTCCGGTATCGATCGTTTCGTCCAGTGTGACGACCTCGTTTTCGAGCGCGACGGCTCCCGTCACGATCTTGAAGGTCGAGCCCGGCTCGTGCGCGTCGGCAATCGCATGGTTGCGACGGGCTTCGGCGGGATAACGTCCGTAGTCGTTCGGGTCGAATCCCGGCGCCGACGCCATGGCGAGGATCGATCCGTCCGCGGGGTCGAGAAGGATCGCGACACCCGACTTCGCCTGCGCTTCCGACACGGCTTCCGAGATCGCCTGCTCGGCGGCGAACTGGATCCCCGAGTCGATCGACACGACGAGCGAGGCTCCCTCCTGGGGCGGGCGTCCGTTCGCGACGTCGGCTTCACCGTAGGTCGAGCGGCGCGCGTCCGTCAGCGCGACCACTTCCCCCGGCTTTCCACGGATCGTCGAGTCGTAGGAGTGCTCGAGCCCGGCGAGACCCTTGTCGTCGAGGCCTACGAATCCGAGGACGGACGCGGCCAGGCTGCCCTTCGGATAAAAGCGCTTGTTCTCCGCCACCAGGTGGATCCCCGGGATCTTTGCCGCGCGGATCGCGGCCGCTTTCTTCGGATCGATCTTTCTCGCGATCCAGACGAACCCTTTCTTCTGCGTGAGGCGAGCGCGAAGCGCCGTCTCGGGCAAGTCGAGGTGACGGGCGAGAACGTGCGCCGCCTGTCCCGCGTCTTCGACGTCGTCGGGGATCGCGTAGACGGAGGAGACCTCGACGGATACGGCGAGCGGCCGTCCGGCACGGTCGAAGATCGAGCCGCGCAGCGGCGAGACCTCGATCCGCCGCTCCTGCTGGCGTTGCGCACGCGCGCGATAGTGCCCGCCGTCCGCGAGCTGCAGCTGCCCGAGTCGCGCGACCACGACGGAAGCCCAGAGAGAGAGCACGATGGCGAGGAAGCGGACGCGGCCGAGGCGCACGAAGTTCATCGCGGGGTTCCTTCTCGCAGCTCGATGTACTGGACCTGTCCCGGCCGCGGGGCCGCCAGGCCTTTTCGCGCCGCGACGGCCTGCACGCGGTCGGGTGCGGATGCGCGGGCGAGCTCGGCCCGGAGGCGGCGGTTTTCCTCGGTGAGCCGGGCGAACTTGCGATCGAGCGTTCCACGCGCGTACCCCACGCGCACGGTCTCCACGTGGAGAGCGGCGAATCCGAGGAGAGCGAATGCGATCGGAAGACCCGCGAACAGATAGGTTGCGAGCTCCCGGCCGCGGCGGCGGTCGCGCTCGCGCGTCAGGTGCAGGTTCTCGACGCGCTTCGACTGGACGTAAGACGCGGTGCTCAAAGGGCGGCTCTCCCCTCCCCGGCGGCGATTTTCTCGGCGACGCGCAGCCGGGCGCTGCGCGACCGGGGGTTGCGGCGGACTTCGGTTTCGGACGGACGGATCGGACGGCGGGTCAGTACCGTCAGCGCCCGGCGGGCGCCGCACACGCAGATGGGAAGCCTCGGCGGGCACAGGCAGACGCCCGATTCGCGGCGGAACGTCTCCTTCACCATCCGGTCCTCGAGGGAGTGATACGAGATGACCGCGACGCGTCCTTCCGCGTTCAGCTTCTCGACGGCCGCCGCCAGGAAGCGCGACAGTGCCTGCAGTTCCTCGTTGACCTCGATACGCAGTGCCTGGAAGACGCGGGTTGCCGGGTCGATTTTCTCCCGATCCCCCTTGACCCGCGCGACGATGCGGGAGAGCTGCCGGGTGGTGGTGATGGGGCCCCGGGACCTTTCTTCCAGGATCGCCCGCGCGATTTTGATCGCCATCCGTTCCTCCCCGTATTCCGAAAAGATTCGACTCAGCTCTTCGAGCGAAGCGTGAGCAATGACGTCGGCCGCACTGCGGCCGGACCGGGACATGCGCATGTCGAGAGGTCCCTCGCGCCGGAAGGAAAACCCGCGTGAAGGCTCTTCGAGCTGCATCGACGAGACACCGAGATCCGCCAGGATTCCGTCGGGAGGCGGAGACCCGGCGAGAGCCTGAGCGAGGTCGCCGAAGTTCGCCTCCCGGAGATGGACGCGGTCTCCGAATTCCGCGAGCCGCGCGCGTGCCAGCGCGAGCGCGTCGGGATCGCGGTCGAGACCCAGGAGCCGGATTTCCGGACCGGCCGCGAGGAGAGCGCGGGCATGGCCTCCCGCGCCCACCGTCGCGTCGACGAAGAATCCGCCGCGCTCCGGCGCGAGCAATTCGACCACCTCGCGAACCAGGACCGGCTGATGCGGCGGCTTGTCAACGTCGTTCGTCCTACTTCTCTCTTTTCGTTTCCCGTTTCCCGTTTCCCGTTTCCCGCTACGTGAGGGCCTTCGACAGCTCGTCGTAGTCCTCGTCCGTGAAGTCCTCCGTCGAGAGGCGCCCTGCGAGCGCGCCGCGGTCGGAGACGACCAGGTGATCGATGTTCCCGGTCACGACGACTTCCGACGGGAGCTTCGCCGCGTCGCGCAGGATCTGCGGGATCAGGACGCGTCCCTGGCCGTCGAGCGTCGCGTCCTGACCGTAGTAGTTCACCCGCTCGAGGAACTTGTTCTTCGCGCGGTGCACCGCCGGAAGTCCGGCGAGCTTTTCCTCGAGAGCGCGCCACATCGCGAGCGGATAGAGGAGGACGTTCTTTCCGTGGATCGACGTCACGAAGAGCTCCGGTCCGAAGGCCTCTTCGATCTGCGTGCGGAAGAGGCTCGGGACCTTGAGACGGCCCTTTTCATCGACACGAGCCGGAGCGCTCCCGCGAAAGCGATCCATACGTCAATTGGTGCACCGATCCGAAGATCGTTGCCACTTTCTCCCACTTTTAACCGATTTAGGCCACTTGGCGGCGATGTTAGGAGTGGCAACTTTTTTAGTCAAG
>DASUAD010000124.1:0-7562 GCA_035763965.1 Thermoanaerobaculia bacterium
CGCTCCGGGTGAAATTCGCCGAGGCATTCCATGACTTGATCTTCCGGTCGAAGTCGCCGCCCTGCCCTCCCGGCACGACGATCTCCTCGGGGTCCGGCGTCACGCGGACGTCCTGGTCGTTCTGTTCGTAGCCGACCCGCACGGCGACGGGACCGAGGGCCCTCGCGCCAAATGAGGCGTCGAAGATCTTCTCGGTGCGCTCGAGCGAGGTGTTCGCCTCGATGATCCTTTCCAGGTCGCGGGGATCCTGTCCGGAGAAAGTCAGCGTGTCGAGGAAGAGGCTCGAGATGAGCGCGAAGCCGTCGAGCTCGCGGTGGCGCTGCATGTATCCGGCGGAAAGATCGAACCCGTCCGCGATCTCGAACTCGACGCGGCCGTGCCCGCGCCACTGCTCGTTGCGCGCCTTCGAGGAGATCGGCTCGGACAGGCCGCGGAAGAAACGGCTGATCGCGAACGAGACGAGGTTGCCCGTCAGGTCTTCGGTCTCCGACGCCTGCGTCTCGCCGTTTGCCCGGACGTATCCCGCCGAGACCTTCACGCGCTCCGCGAAGCGCCCGACGATGAACGCCGTCGTCACCGGCACGTTCGTCTTGACGCGCGAGTCGCGGTCGAAGTCGGTGAGGGACACCGGGGTGCCGAGGACCGGCCCGGGGTTGTTGCCTTCCCCTTCTCCGGGAGCGAGCTTCAGGTGTTCGGTCTCCTTGAATTGCCGCCAGCCCTGGACGATCCGGCCGGCGAAATTCCCCGCATGGAACCCGAGACCGACCCGCGCCTCCTGCTCGGTGTCCTCGAGGTCGGAAGAGAGGCGGAACTCGTCTCCCCCGACGTCGTAGGTCGTGCGCGCCGGACCCTCGTAGCGGTTGAACGTGTAGCCGACGATCGGGGTGAGAACGCCGTTCGGGAGGATCTCGACCTCGGCGTCGAGCATGTTCCGCGTGCGGTCGTACGTGTGCTGGCCCGGGATGATGCCGCGGTCGAGCAGCGGATTCGCGAACGCCGGCAGCTTGCTGAAGAATTCCATCCGCCGGTACTCGAGGCGCAGCCGATAGAGACCGGTCTTTCCCGCCTCGAGGCGGAACCGCCCCGCGGGACCGGCGCCCAGGTCGAACGCGTCCACGCGCAGCGAGTCGATGAAGGAGCCCCCGATCGTGCCCGTCGAGAAGGTGAGCGACCGCAGCAGGACTCCGTCGTGGTCGTTGATCTGGCTGCGATACATGTCCTCGTTTCCGTCGACGTCCACGAACCGGTATCCGATCTCGAGGTCGAGCGGAACCGCCTGACCCGACGCACCCGCCGGAGCGAGAAGAAGCGTGGCTCCGAGGAGGAAAACCGCGATCCGTTCGGGTCTCATCGCGCCCTCACTTGAAGAACGTGGGCGACAGGTTCGAGCCGTGAATCGCCACGTGACAGGTCGTGCAGTTGCGGTACCTCGGCAGCGAGATGTTGTGGAAGGAGGGTGGCTGCGAACCGAGCGTCGAGGCGGAGAGCGTCGAGTGACATTCGAGGCAGAGCTGATCGACGTTCGCGCGCGTCAGCTGCTTGGGGTTCGTCGAGCCGTGCGGCTGATGGCAGGTGGTGCAGTCCCCGACCACTCCCTTGGGAGGATGCTCGAACACGAAGGGCCCGCGCTTCTCGGCGTGACAGCTCATGCACGGCAGCTCGTCGTCCCGGGTCCTCTTCAGGCTCTCCTTCCCCGGCCGGCCGTGCGGATCGTGGCAGGACGTGCAGTCGAGCCCTCCCCGGCCGAGCCGGTGCGCGAAGGGCTTGGTCGCGAGCGAAGCGGTCTGCACGGGATGACACGACGCACAGAGTGGAACGGGAGCTTTCGCCAGCAGGTGCGGGCTCTTCGGTGTCGGACTGTGGACCGAGTGGCAGGTCGTGCACCGGACCGTCTCGGAGTTCGTGTGGATGCCGCCGCGCAGCCCGGAGTGGTCGCCGCGCGGCACGTGACAGTTCAGGCAGGTGTCGGCGTCCGCGCGCGTGTGAAATCCGCGGATGAGGGCCTTGTCCCCTCCCGCCTCGATGTGCTTCGTGCCTTCGCCGTGGCAGCTCTCGCAGAGCGAGTTCGGGGAACCCGCGGTCGGCCGCCACTTCTCGGGCATCCGCGCGTGCGGGTTCGCGGCGAAGGCCTTAGTCTGGTCCTCGTGGCAGTCGCCGCAGAGAGGCGGGGCTTCGGCCTTTTGGGCTGCCGCGACAGCCGGAGTCGGCGTCGCCTCGGGGGACGTTGCCTGCTGCGCTCCCGCCGGGCCGGCGGAAAGCCCGACGAGGATCAGGGCGCCGATTCCGCCGAGAATCCACGGTGTCTTCGCCATCCAATCCCCTTCCATTCCGTTGGAAAGCCCGCCGGGGACGGCCTGAGCCGCCGCCCCCGGTTGCGAGAATCGTCTACCGGGCGTGGACTTTGTCTACGGCCCAGTCCTTTCCGGCGCCGTGACAGGTCGCGCACGCCTCGGCCGGAGTCGTGGCTCCCGGGAACGTCGCGGTATTCAAGAACGCATGGGCGGCCGCATCGCTATTGGAGTGGCAACCAAGGCAAGCCGCCGTTCCGGGACCTTGCGGAGAGAAGAAGTCGCGCAGAGTCATGACCGGGATCGTGCCGAGCGGTAGCGGCAGATCGTAGGTCGAAGCGCTCGCATGACACTGCAGGCAATCCCGGCGATCGCCCGGGTAGAGAACCTCGTTGAAGTTGGTCGGGTTGCCGCCGAAACCATAGACGGTGTATTCCTGAGCCAGCTCCTCGCCCGTGTGGATGCGATGGATCATCCGCTTGAAGGCAATCGACTCGGGAGGATTCTTGTCCGACGGGCGCCGGTTCCGGTCGTCCGCGTTGGAGTTGTGGCAGATGTCGCACTCCTCGATTGCGATGCGCTGGCCGCCGTGAGAGAAGGTCGTGGCGAGGCGGTCGTGGCAGGCGTTGCACTTGGCCAGGGTGACGACCTGCCGGCGGGGGACGGGTTGGCCGTCGGTCACCGCGACGTACTTGACGGGGTTGACCGCCCCCTCGGTGAAGGTGGCGGGTCCCTTACGGGGCGCCGGATTCAGCGTGATCGTGCGCCGCGCCTCGATGGCCACCGCCCAGCTGCCGGTGGCGTTGGCAGGGATCACATTGTTGAAGGTGTAGACCGCGGTGTCGCCGTTGAAGGTCGCGCCATCCGCCCTCTCGCGGAACGGCTGTGCCGGCGGATTCTGGCCGGCGCCGTAGTCGATCGTCGGCCCTCCGAGCAGGATGTTCAAGTTGGAGCCGAAAGTGCTCGGGTTGAGCACCGTGCCGTCGTTTTCGGTCAGCCGGAAGGTGACGACCGGCTTCTTCTCGGGTCCCGCGTTGTCGACGGCGAGGATCGTCGCGTTCAGACCCTTCAGCTGCTTGGACCGGTAGGGAGGTGTGTGCGCTCTCCGGATCGACGCGTCGTACTCGACGTCGCTTTCCGGCACGTGACAGCTCGCGCAGGCGCTGTCGTCGGCCTGCGGGCCGCCGGTGTGGTTCTCTCCGGTCACCCAGTTGATGTCGTCGTGACACGCGCCGCACGGCTGGCGAGCCGGCTTCGTGTACCAGACGTCAGACTGCGCGGGTCTCTGCGCGGGGTTTCTCCCTTCGTGGCAGTTCTGGCAGTTGCGGATGTCCTGGGGATAGGTCGTGTGGGAGTAGTCGTGCACCGATTGTTGATTCCCGATGATGACGTAGGGCTCGCCGGCCTGCACGCTCGGCAGGTTCGGGCCGCGGTGGATCTTGTGGATCATGACCCGCATGTCGACGGTTCTGCCGGTGTCCGGGTCTGAGGTCTGAGGCGAATGGCAGAGGACGCAGAGCTTGGCGTCCTGCCGCACCTCGCCGTGGGCCTGGAGCGGATTGTGACACTGGTTGCAGGCGAACCTCTCCTGGATCAAGTCCCACTTCTCTGTGACGGGCTGCTCGTCCGGACGAAAGTCGAACTCGACGTTGTCGATGTAGACCTTGCCGTCCATGATGTCGGCGGGCATCGTGCGCCGGCCGTAAGCGCCGACCGTGTGGGTCTTGGTCCGGTCGAAGTTGGATGGGAGGGCCGTCCGGAAGGTATAGGTGAAGTGTCCAGTCCCCAGATCGGTGATGACGCCTCCCGAGTCGGCGGCGGCTTGCACGGCCGACACGTTCGTGATCGGGCTCGTCTGCGTGCGGGTCGTGTAGGAGGTGTAGTCGCGAGTGGCCCCGTTGTACCAGGCGATGATGAAGCTGACGGTGCAGACGCCCGGCGTCTCGATCCCTTTCCGGTCGAGCGGCGCGCCGAGATCGTCCGTGAGAGTGATCTCGACGACCGCCTTGCGGTCGGCACCGATTGTCACGCCATTGATCGTGATGTGGTAACCGGGCCGCGCAAAGTCCGCCTGTTCGGCGCCGAGGTAATGCTCTCGAGCCGTTAGAGGGTAGATCTGCTCGGGCGACATGGCGACCCGGGGATCGACGATTTTGGGAGGCTTGTCGGCGCCGGTCAACGTGACCACGCCTGCCGTCACCGCCATGGCAAGAACGCGTCGGAACAGCATCATGTTCGGCTCCTTATTTCGCCGCCCGGTAGGGGCTACCCCCGGCATTTGATTCAGTTGAGCGATTCGAGCGATTTACATTCTATGGTTTTTATTGACGTTTCCATGAGATACCACCCCCGCTCTACGGGCTTTGATGCAGGTGCATTAGGAGCAGGAAACCTCTGAAAACCGCGCCCTCTGCGCCTGGAAAAAGCCCTCTGCCAGACGGGATGGATCACGGAGGCGTCGCGAGCCCTCAGCGCCGCGAGACGATCGCCCTCGAGCGCGAGACCGAGCGGCTCGGCATAAACGCCCGCTCTAGACGGGACGGACAGCGGAGGCGTCGCGAGCCTCTGCAGCGCCGCGAGACGATCGCCGTCGCGTGCGACCGCCGTCTTCTGCCCCCAGGAGCGAGAACGTCGGAAGACCGAGATCCTCGGAATGACAGGCTCGACGCGCGTCACGCACAGCACTCTAGATGCGTCGTGGCGGGCGGTCCTTGATGCGTCCACATCACGGTCTCGGGCCGCTCTGCCACCCCGGTCTTTCGAGGAGGACAGGCGTGGCCGACATCGACTCCAAAACGTCGGAAGTGAGGGCCCGGATCGGTGCCTCGATTTGGCTGCATCATTCGAGGTTCGGTTTCCGTCTTTTCCTCTCGCGGCAAGACACAAGGGGAGGAGTCGGAATGCCTCTGCGCGAGCGGGAGGGCGCGGGCCTTCGCGGGAGAAGTGGAGCCGTCAATCGCTTGCCGACCGGCCGCTCTCACGCCGAAGGATTCGTTTCGCGCTTCGGGAAGTGATGTTCGCCCCAGGCCGCACGGCGGTCGATCTCGACAGGTTGATTTCTCAGCTCGCGCTCAGCGTCCGCGCGAAAGCCGGAGCCGCGTTCCCGCCGGCGGGATCGAAGGACCCAGGCCGAAGACTTAGTTCTTGTCTCCCGGGTATTCCTTCAACCAGGCCGGATCGACTTCCTTCGCTCCCCGCTTCGTCTTTTCGGCGAACAGCCACTTGCCGCGCTCGTTGTGCGACATGGCTCCCTTCTTCGGGAGCTTCTCGTTGTGGCAGTACTGACAGTTCGTCGCGGGGAACCCCAGCTCCTTGGCCTTCTTCTGGATTGGAAGGTTGGCTGAAGAGACACCCGAGAGAGCCGCCCAGGTGGCCCAGAACAGCACGATCGTTGTGAGTCCGACGGACGATCTGCGCTTCATTGCTTTCCTTTCATCAGAGAGTGCATTCAGCAGCGAGTCCGTTCACCACCGATAGGACGCCCGAACGTAGGCGACCTTTGCCTGATAGTCGCTATCGTTCGCAGCCAGAAAGAACGATCCCGGAACGTAGTTTCTCAAGCCGGTCGTGGCCGAATCCCGAATCTCGTAGTCCTCGAACCAGCCGCCGAGAGCGATGGACCACAACGCGGGGAGGTGGTACTCGAATTCCGCGGCCGCGTTCCAGATTTTCGTGTCGTCGAACTGAGCGACATCGAAAGCGACGTCCGGCGTTCCACCCGGCGGGCTCTCGAGACCGTTCATGCCGTCCACCTTCTGATATCGCGTCGAGGCACGGAAATCCAACTTCTCGGGCACGAGCGCGATCGTTGCGCCTCCGCCGAAGGAATCGACCTCGTCGTCCATGTCGGCCGTCCAGTCGGCGAGCGGATCAGTCGAAGGGGTGGCGCCGCTCTGCCGGCCCCGCAGAAAGCTCGAGATGTCCTCGCGGCTATAGAAACCGTAGAGGCTCCACCGATCGCTGGGGGAGTAATCGGCCTCCGCCGTGAAGCTCCCGCTCTTCGAGTCGACGAGCCCGTACCGAAGCCCCGAGGCGTCCACGACCGGCTCCTGCCCGTAGTCCTCTTCGCTGAAGAGATAGGAGATCGAGAACGAGAGATCGCCCATCGGGGTCAGCTGGAGGAGCCCGAAGAAGCGGTCGACGTCGCGCTTGGCCTGGTCGAAACGCCGCAGCGCGGGAAGGATCGCCACGGGTTCGGGCTCCACGTACGACGCGTGCTCCGACCTGTCCACGTCGTAGCGGCCACGGTCGCGTTCGCCCATCTCGTAGCTTGCGCGAAGCTGCGCCCAGCCGAGCACCCGCACGTTGGCGGCCACGATGAACGTGTCCTCGGTGGTTTCGCGCGTATCCCGGAACTCCCGATTCCACTTGAGATAGCGATACCCCCCCTCGAGGTCGACAGCTCCGAAGTCGTAGGACACCGTGGCATCGCCGCGGTTGACCTTGTACGCATAGGGAACGCTGATGCGGGGAATCTCCTCCCAGACGGCGTCGAATCGGACGTAGCCGGGAAACTCGATTCGCTGCGTGTCGTTGTTCAGATCGTAGATCCGATAGCGTGCGGTGAAGCCGAGCTTGGGAATCGGGCGGGACGAGAAAAAGTACGACTGCGAGATCACGTTGATCTCCCCGTCGAGGCTCTGCTCCGGAAGCGAATTGACGTCGGTCACGATGACCGGCGTGGTGATCGCCGAGTTCGTCGAGTACGGCATGAAGCGGTCGTCCTGAGTCCAACGGGAAGCGGAGAGGTCCGCAGTGAACCGGGAATTGGCAGGAAGCCGCACCTGGAAGCCGACCGCTCCCGTCAACGCCTCGTTGTCCGCGTCGAGATCGATGCGCCCCCTGGCCGCCCCGCCGATCGAGTTCGCACCGGGCGCCGTGTACGCACTCGGATCGGTCGCGTCAGTGACGCGGAACGGGTTGTCGAAGGTCAGAGTGTTGATGTGGTTCTTGAAGGTGTTGTAGCGAACGGCGCCCCGCACGAGCCCCCAGCTCTGGCCGTATTCCGCCGAGACCCCGAACTCTTCGGTCCGATAGTCGATCGGCTCGGGACTCTCGACGACGTTGCCGAATCCGAATGAGGTCCCCGCGGCGCGGTTTCCGGTCCGCTTCTCCTTGAAGTAGTTCAGCCGGACGCTGAACGGCTTGCCCGGGTACAGGTCGATCTGGGCGTTCCCCCGCTCGCGCAGCAACGCCAGGTCGACGGTGTTCGCGGCCTCGAGGGACGGAGCGACGAGGTTGTTCAGGAAGTTGAAGTTGATCCCGGTGCGGTTC
>DASUAD010000125.1:0-2529 GCA_035763965.1 Thermoanaerobaculia bacterium
CGCGAGCAGGGCGATTCTCCCTCCCCGTTCCGACCCTGGCCCTTCGACCACGATCCAAACGACGGCCGCGAGAATCGCCATGCCGAGGGTGAAGACGTCGCCCCCGAGAATGCCGAGGCCAAGGAGCAATCCGAGCAGAACGAGGCGCACACCGGTCTGGCGGAAAGGAATGACGGCCCAGAGGATCCACGGGATCAGCGCGGTACCCGGCTGGATGTGAGGAAAGAAGACCTCCGAGACTGAAACTCCAGAAAAAACGTACGTGGCCGCCCCCACCCACGCGGCAGCTTGCGAGACGCCGATGGAACGCAGAACGAGAATCGTGCCGATTCCCGACGCAATCCAGTGGAAAACGGGAAACAGCCGCATGGCGACGGGGAAGGGCAGCGGTGAAAGCGCTGGTCGAACCGGGTACAACGCGCCGGCGTTCGGGTTCGGAAGAAGGGGGCGGCCTCCCGACACGTTCGGATTCCACAGCGGAAGACGTCCCCGGGAGTACGCGTCGTGGACCGCCTTCTCCATGGGGAGGTTGTAGGGCACGAGGTCCCGTCCGGCGAAGTTGCGGCGCGAAACGAGCGGATTCGAGTACACGACCACGACGAGAACTGCGAAAAGAAGAGCGGTCCGAGGAGTCCGCACCGCCGCGGGGCGGTCCGTCAGAGCGGGCACGCGAATCGAATCGGCTCTTGCCGACCTTCACGAGCGCGAATTGGGAAGCCGGTCTGCTGCAAGTGTCGTTCAGAATAGGGCATCCCACTGTCCTGGCAAAGCCGGTCGGACTGCCGCGGACGGTCATGAACGGACGCCACGGGACTTTCTCACGGAGCAGCGCGAGAGAGGAGAGCTGACACAATCGGGTCCGCCGCGACACCTCGAGATCCGGCACACGTTCCCGCCATTCGACGTGACGGCGGCCCTGGCCGGTATCGGCGCCTCAGAAAACGCGACATGCGCGGGGACGTAGGCGACGGCTTCGCCGTTGACGAGAACGATCCGGTGAACCCAGTATCCCCGGAGCACGAAGAGCCAGTTCGGGACCGGAGCTTCGACGTCGACTTCCAGAACCACGGCGGCGCGCGTCCCGGAGGATCAGACCTCCGGCGAGGAGCACGAAGAAAACCGGCCCCCACCGCGACACGGCGAATCCCGGCAACTCCTCCCGCCACTCGATCCGGTGTCGGCCCGCCGGCACGGCGACCGCGCTAAACGCGAGCTGCGCCGGGACGACGTCGGCAGCACGGCCGTCCAGGAGCACTGTCCGGTAAGGCCAGAAGCCCCGGAGCACGAAGAGCCACGTCGGGTCCGGCGCGTCGCTCGCGATCGAGATCTTCTCCGGCTCTCTCTCGAGCACCCGGACTTTCCCGGGGCGCGCGCGGCCCCTCGCGGTCCGGCCCGTCTCGATCACGATTTCTCCGGCCGCGAGGCTGAGAACCGTGCTCGCTGCGTCGAGTGGCCGGGGCGCTTCGCGCCACGCCTCCGCCAACCGGATGTCGGTCAGCGCACCGGGAAGAACGTCCCAATCGTTTGGACCACATCTCCGAAACTTGCGATAACCCGGCACGGGGTCCTGATCCCGGTAACGGATTCCCCACCGAAGCGCAAGGCTTCCGAAAAAGGATGCACTCGTGGATTGACGCGCGGCAATGAACGAGATCCGGCGGAGGCTCGTGACGCGGGCGAAGTCTCCGACGTCGAAGTCGAAGTTGAAAACGGTCCCCCGGTCCATCAGGGCGTGGCGGGCCAACACCCAGGATTCCGTGTCCTCTTCCCCTTCCGGGCGCGTCGACCACTGCTCGAGTCCGACTCTGGACTCTCCCCGATAGTACGATTCGCTGAGGGTCCGGTATTTCCCGGCCGGGTCTTCCCGCTGGAGGAATCGCGCGAAGGCGCTCGGCGAGACGAGCTGTTCGGTTCGGATCGTCCGCGCGATCCTCCGGTTCGCCGCGAGAGGCACGAGACACAGGAGCGCGAGCGCGACGGCGGCTTCGCGACGCCCGCGACGCGGCAGCCGGTCGAGGGCAAAGAGTGTCAGGACCCAGAGGAGGCCGGCCTCCGCGAACGCCGGCGCGAGCAGTCGAGCAGCCATCGACGCAGGGTCCGGCGGCGTGTCGACCAGATGCGCCGTGGAGCCGACGATCGTCACAGCCAGCCTCCCGGCGTCATGCGGGAAGAGGGCCGCGGCCACCGCGACCGACGCGAGCACGCCGGTGACGACGAGCGTCCATCGCGCACGGAACTCGACGGCCCGAAAGCGGTCGAAGGCGAGACCTGCGACGAGCGCGAGCGCGAAGGTCATCGCGACCGCGAACTTCTCGGGAGAACGCAGCGGAAGAGGCGAAGCCGACTGCGACCACCCGACCGGAAGGAAGGACGGCGCCACGCAGACGACCACCGCGACGGCGAAGAGGATGCGCGCGAACCGCGCGCCCGGAATCCGCCATTTGCGGCCCGCCACGAGCGCGATCACCCCGAACGCCCCGCAGTAGAGCGTCGTGAAGAAGCCGATCGTCTTATCGTGAAAGACCGGCC
>DASUAD010000126.1:0-2987 GCA_035763965.1 Thermoanaerobaculia bacterium
GCCGCGCGCGCGGTCATGAAAGTGCTCCTGCCGCACATGCTGCTCGAGGAGGAGTTCGCGATTCCGCCGGTCAGGCTGCTGCCGCGACTCGCGCGGGGGGAGTTCACGCCGGACATGGAGCGGATCCTGCCGAAGACCGAGATGATGAAGGCCGAGCTCCCCCGGATGCTGAACGAACACGTGCTCATCGTCGAGGCGCTTCGGGTACTCCTCCAGGCCGCGTTGAAGGAGCGACACGAGGGATACGCGAGCTTCGCGCAGAAATTGATCCTCCACGCGCAGCAGGAGGAGGAAGTCTTCTACCCCGCCTCGATCCTCGTCGGCGAGTACGTGAAGCTGAAGCTCGGGCGATCGTGAAACGCGGGGAGCTCGCAGCCGTCGCACTCTGCGCGAGGCAGGAGCTCCTCCTCTCCGCCCGCTCCCGGTGGACGCAGATCTTCGCGGCGGTCTTCGGCGCGCTCTCGCTCGCCGTGGCCGCCTCCGGATACGTCCTCTCCGGCGGCGGGGGGTTCGAGGACTTCGCGCGCACCGCGACGTCCCTTGCGAGCCTGATCGTGCTGCTCGTGCCGGTCACCGCGCTCACGATCGGCGTTCTCCAGCTCGCTCCCGAACGGGGCGCGGCCGAGATCCTCTACTCCCAGCCGGTCCCGAGGCGCGCGATCCTGCTCGGAAGGGTCGTCGGCCTCTTCACGGCCCTCGCGGCCGCGCAGACGATCGGCCTCGGCGCGGCCGGACTCGTCATCTTCTGGAACGCCGGGGGGGACGGGCTTCCGGCCTACGCGCTCCTCCTCGCCGCGTCGTTCGCGCTGACCGCGATCTTCCTCGGGATTGCGGCGCTCCTCGGCGCCGGGGGCGCCGTCCGGCGCTCGCGGGCCCTCGCCCTGGCGTTGATCGTCTGGTTCGCCTCGGTCGTGCTCTTCGACGTGGTCGTCCTCGCGATCGCGACGCTTCTGCCGTCCGGGCACGCCTCGCGACTCCTCGTGACGGCCGTCGTCGTCAACCCGGCCGACGCGATCCGCACCGCGACGCTCCTCGCGATCCACGGGAAGGCGGCGTTCGGCGCGGCGTCGCTCGCGCTCCTGCGCCTGACGGGCGGCCCCGCCGGCGCCGGGCTCCTCCTGGCGGCCTCGGCCACGTTCTGGGCCCTCGCTCCGCTGGCACTCGCCGTCCGCCGGATCGAGCGCGCCGACCTCTAGCAAGGAGAGCGCGTCTGGAAAGAGCGATGCCGAGCCGAACGGGATCGAACCGTCGACCTGCCCAGCTGAGCTACACCCACCGCGCCCGCAAAATTTCGAAAGCTCGGAAACTCGCCGGAAACTGCGTGCTGAAACACTGCACGAGCGAGATCGGAGAAATCAGCTTCTCAGCCCCACCAGCAGGGTGCCCACGGCGCCAAGCAAGACCGCGAGAAGAACGCTGGCCTCGAACGAGAGAATCGGAATCGCCTCTGGAACCTGCGCACGAGTGACCGTCATGACCAGGGTGCCTGGATTGAGATTATTCTCTGGATCCGAGACGGTAATCGTTTGCTCGCCGAGCGTTCGGAGAACGGCGGAAAACGCCTTGACTCCCCCGTCAGCCGTCACGAACGTGTCGCTCGCCGGAAGCGTCGCCAACGGGTCCGAGCTGGAAAAAACCACCGTCCCGGTGTAACCAGCATCTCGCACGCCCGAGCCATCGAGCGCAGCAATGTAGACCCCAAAAGGCGCTCCAGAAGGCACGGTTGTCGGCACCGGAGGTTGAACCCCGGGACAGGTCTGGATGAAGCAGAAGCTGCTCGAAATACCGATCCGCACCGCGGGCGCCGCGATCGCTGCCAAAGGCAGAAATCGTGAAAGCCACCAGACTCGCGAACCACTTCATCTTGGAAGTGGAGGCAAACCCTCGAGCTTCGAGGCCACAGTCCGACACGCAGAGATCAGGTCGCTCACGATTCGGTCATCGATGTTGAGGTCACCTTCGTACTCGCCGAGGTTTCTAAGCTCGTGGGCCTTCGCCAGGACGCGCCAGACTTCAGGACCCAGACCAAGGGTGTGAGGAAGAACCTGGAAAACGATGTATCGGTTCTGCGGGCGAAAGCCCCGATAACGGAGCGCCGCCAGACATAAGGCGTGGGCGGCGTTATAGGCGAGATCGAAACGGCTCTCCAGGGAGTTTGCGGCGTTGCTCGCATCCTTGAGTCGTGCCCGTCCAGATTTCTTGAGGCCGGCGAATTCCGTCTCGTCTGGTGGTTCCGCGGCCAGCGACGATCCGAGCAGGCGCTCAAGCGGCGATGGCATTTTCCGTTCCGATTACCCAGACCTTCGGCTGCTTGAGCACTCTCGTCAGGAACGCATTCCCTTCCTTGACGCGTTTGGCCAATTGTGAGCGGCTGTAGATGGTCGGATTAACGACTCGCCCTAACCTGGAACCAACTGGCTCCAAAGCCGCGTAGACATCTGCATAGGTCAGCTTGTCGCTGATGATCATGAGGTCGATGTCGCTTCGTGCGGTGTCTTCCCTCTTGGCTATAGAGCCGTAGACGAACGCCGCCGTGATCTTGGACGCCAAGGGGTCGAGCGCCTCGCGAAGCGGTTCAGCGAGACCGAACGTCTTCTGGACGATGCCGCGCAGCTCGGCGAAGAGCGGCGAATCGGGGTTGGCCTGGTAGTGCTTCTGAGTGCCCACACGATGCACGGTTACGAGTCCGCTCTGCTCCAGACTGGAGAGCTCACGCTGGACCGCTCCGGAGCCGACTTGGGCGAGCCGGATGAGTTCGGTCGCGTAGAAGCTACGTCCTGGCTGCCCGAACAGAAGAGCCAGGACCCGCTGCTGCGTCGTTGAAAAGAGGGCATCGGCGAGGCTCCCCTGGCGTCTGCGTCGGACGCGCCGCTCCATACCCATTTCGGGTATGATTCTACCCGATCTGGGTAGGCCCGGCGGCCCTCGGGGCGGCCGGCGCGGGAATGGCGCGGGTCATGCCGCGAAGCGGGCACTGACACTCGATT